>DBRM01000051.1:31217-32157 GCA_002305965.1 Syntrophomonas sp. UBA1368 | reverse complement strand
TACTTCGTTAATAATCCTTAATGCCACCATTTCAAGAAAGGCCAGAGGCAATTTTGCCACCTCTGCCGTCATGGCATCTTCACTGTTGACCGCACGGATGATTACCGGATAAGCATAGGTCCTGGCTTCATGTTTGACCCCCACCGTTCTGACCGGCGGTAAAACCGCAAAGGCCTGCCAGATATTTCTTTCCAGTCCGGCTTTTTTGATTTCCTCGCGGATAATAAAATCCGCCTCTCTTAAAATATCCAGTTTTTCTTTGGTTACTTCTTCCAGCACTCTTACTCCTAAACCCGGTCCGGGAAATGGCTGTCTCCAGACCAGTTCTTTGTCGATCCCCAGTTTTTCCCCGATCATTCTGACTTCGTCCTTGAACAGCAAGCGCAAAGGTTCCACCAGGGTAAAATCCATATCCTTCGGCAGTCCTCCCACATTATGATGGCTTTTCACTGCCCCCATAGTTTTGGTACCGCTTTCGATGATATCCGGATATATGGTTCCCTGTACCAGGAACTTTATGTCACCCAGCTTTTTGGCTTCTTCTTCAAACAGGCGGATAAATTCTTCGCCGATGATCTTGCGTTTTTGTTCCGGGTCTCTGACTCCCGCCAATTTGGCTAAAAAGCGTTGTTCTGCTTCCACAAAGATCAAATTCATCTTCATTTGGCCGCGGAAAGTGGCCACCACCTGTTCCGGTTCACCTTTCCGCATAAGTCCGGTATCTACAAACACAGATACCAGTTGATCTCCTACTGCTTTATGTACCAGAGCCGCGGCAACGGAAGAATCTACCCCGCCGCTTAAAGCACAGAGAACCTTCTGATCGCCTACCTGGTTTTTTATATCCAGCACCATCTCACTGATAAAGGTGTCCAGGTCCCAATCTCCCCTGAGACCGGCTATGTCAAACAGGAAGTTTTTTAATACCTGCGCACCGGCA
>DBRM01000051.1:26671-31147 GCA_002305965.1 Syntrophomonas sp. UBA1368 | reverse complement strand
ACCGTTTCACCAGGGAAGCCTTTAAATATAGTTTCTTCTGCCAATACGCGTATTTTTTCCAGGCCCTGTTGTACTTTTCCAGGCATTACTGAGCGGTCGAAGTGGCTGGCAATCAGTTCCATACCATAACCGGCAGCCAGGATGGGGATCCCCAGTTCAAAAAGCCCCGGGTCGCATTCCGGCCGTTCCTCTTCTTCGCCCGCCGGCCCGCCTGAGAAGATAATTGCCCGTGGATTTTTCGCTTTGACTGCTTCCAGAGCAATATGATAAGGAACCATTTCACAATAGACTGATAACTCCCTGACCCGGCGGGCAATCAGTTGATTAAAGCTGCCGCCAAAATCAAGTATTAAAACCAGTTCTTTATTCATTGCCTTCCTCCTGCTTATTATATACTGATGCTTTGAGTTCACATATAGCGGGATATTCGCGATATTTTTCCGCATAATCCAGGCCATAGCCCACGATAAAACGATCTTCAATGGTATATCCGTAAAAATCCGGCTTGATGTCAGCTTTGCGGCGGGAAGGCTTATCCAGCATACAGCAGATTTTTATGCTGGCCGGTTCCCGTTTATACAATATGGAAGTTATATACTTCACGGTTAAACCGGTATCAATAATGTCTTCCACGATCAAAATATTCTTATCTTTTATGGAATAATCCAGATCCTTGATGATCCTGACTTCGCCGGAAGATACGGTAGAAGCACCATAACTGGAAACATCCATGAAATCAATTTCCAAAGGGATATCAATTTCCCTGATCAAATCAGCCATAAATACGAAGGCTCCTTTTAGGATCCCCACGATCAAAAGATTTCTGCCCCGGTATTCTGCGGATATTTGCCGGCCCAGCTCCTGTACTTTGGCTTTTATTTCTTCTGCGGTGATCAGAACATCCACTTCCTGCAGATTCATCTATTATCCCTCCTGACAAAACGATTATAGCAACAAGTGACTTAAACAGCAATTAAAGGGGAACAGAAAAATTCAAGGGGCCCTTGCGGGCCCCGTTTTTATAACCTGCTATTTTTTCTTAACCGTTGTATCGGGCGGGTCGATCGATATCCTTTCATCGAAATCATAAAAATGAGCTTCAATTTTTAATACCGTTGTTGGTGATCGTTGATTAACAGCTGATAAAACAGCTTTTCTCACGATTTTGTCCTGATAGTCTATCCACATCTGATATTCAAAGTTTTGCCACAAGGTTTCGAGGAGTTTACTTTCAATGTCAGGTTGACACTTCACTACCAGACATTCCCGACCATCTACTTTTTCGAATCCAATTTTTTCTGCTGCATCAACCTGTTTAAAGGAGAAATTTGATAAAGGGTTCAGCTCAGAAATCAATAATTCTTCGGAGCTGTTGGTACTGCTTTCAATAACCAGCCATTTATCGGATAAAGAATCGTAATTATAGATGGTACGATCAATATAATAGATATCAATCTCTGTGTTTACCATCTCCCCCTTTATATGAGTTTTTCCAGCTTCTTTTTCGCCGGATACGTTGCTTATCACCTCCTCCCGCTGTTCAACTGTAAAACCGGACTTCAATTCATATCGGTATGATTTTAATGCCAGCATATTATTCGCTGATTCTTTCAGTTCGGTCAGAGGCTCCAATTGTGATTTAACATAAATTTCATGGATCTTTTCCGCCGACATCCATATACCAGCCAGCATTAAAAAAATGATCGAAAATATGATCCAGCGTTTCTTGTTCACGCCTTCCCCTCCGCACGGTTCAATTCAAGTAATACATTGATATTAAAATCAGTTGAAATATATAACTGTCTGCCGGGTAGCATTATATTCCAGCCTGTTAAAGTAATGCATATTTTTTGCACATCCCCCTTTTCGCTTTACTAAATTTTTCCGTTTTGATATAATTCCGTTGTTATTTATATGTGAAGGAGGCTAATCGATAAGTGTTTAATACCTATGAAGAAGTCATGCAGTTTTGTGAAGAAAAAGAAATCCAGATGATTGACTTTAAAATCATCGACCTGGTAGGAAGGTGGCGGCACTTAAGCATTCCAGTCAAACGCTTCACCCCTGAGACCTTGGTTTACGGAATTGGCTTTGATGCCTCCAATTACGGTTTCGCTCCAGTGGAAAACAGTGACATGGTTTTTATCCCTGATATTCAAACCGCCGTTTATGACCCGTTTACACAGGTTGCCACCTTAAGCATGATCGGCGATGTATTTGTCATAGCTCAGCCACAAAACTACAGGTTTGACCAAGATCCCCGCACAATTGCCAGAAAAGCTGAAGCCTTTATGCAGGAAACCGGCATTGCTGACGAGATCAGACTGGGCCCGGAATATGAATTCCACGTTTTTGACCATATCAGTTACGAGATCTCTCCAAATAAAACGGGTTTTTCCATCGACGCCGAGCAAGCCGCATGGAACAGCGGTGATGATACTTATCCCAATTCCGGTTACAAAATCCCTGTAAAAAGCGGTTACCATATCGCTCCGCCCCAGGATGTTCTTTATGATCTAAGAGCCCGGATGTGTCTTTTAATGGAGGAGAATAATATCCCGGTCAAATATCATCATCATGAGGTAGGCGGCCCGGGGCAGATCGAAATCGAAGTAGAATTCGGCAGCTTAAGGGAAATGGCCGACAGAACCATGCTGGCCAAATATTTGATAAAAAATCTTGCCTTTCAGGAAGGGAAAACCGTTACCTTCATGCCCAAACCGCTTTTTGGCGAAGCCGGCAATGGCATGCATGTGCACATGCATATGTTTAAAAACGGCGAACCCCTTTTCTATGATAAAGACGGATATTCAGAACTCAGCCAGACAGCCATGAACTTTATCGGCGGCCTGTTAAAACATGCTCCTGCAGTACTGGCTTTTACCAATCCCAGCACCAATTCATACAAAAGGCTGGTTCCCGGTTATGAAGCGCCGGTCAATCTGTGTTTTGCCACGGCCAACCGCAGTGCAGTGATACGGATCCCCGCTTATGCCAAAGATCCCAAGCACCGCCGTTTTGAATTCCGCTCCTCTGACGCAACCTGTAATCCTTATCTGGCTTTTGCCGCTATATTAATGGCTGGCCTGGACGGAATTAAAAATAATATTGACCCCACAGCAGAAGGTTTTGGCCCCTATGATGTAAATCTCTATAACTTGTCAGCGGAAGAACAGGCAAAAATCAAAAGCTTGCCCAAATCTCTTGATGAAGCTCTGGATGCGCTGGAAAAAGACCATGACTTCTTGCTGCAAGGCGGAGTGTTTCCCCAGCGCCTGATTGATATCTGGATCCAAAATAAACGCAAAGAAGCAAGACGGGTCAGCGAGATCCCACATCCCATGGAGTTCGAACTTTATTATGACTTATAAAAAAAGAGACCCTGAGGGGTCTCTTTTTTTTAGGAAACGATGCTTATTTTACCCGGGGCGGAAATTCGATAAAGATTTGGTTGTGATCGACATCTTCCCGTAAAATTCTTAATACATCTTCCGGTACACTTGGTATCTCCTCTATCTTTTCAGGAACCAGCAGTTCAAAACCAGTACACATCTGGGCGATCTCAGCCGTTATTCCCGGGTTTAAACCATGAATGCGCATACGCTTGCTGACCGGTTCAAAATCCATTACACCCAGCTGACTAATGCATGCCTGCGGTCCCTGCCCGAGCAATCCTGCTTCCTTGCGGCTGTTCCCGCCATAAAGGAAACCAGGGCTGGTCAGGAAGTCAAGTTTCGCTGTAAATTTGGTAGGATCCTGCAGCCCTACCAGCACCAAATGCTCAGTCAATGAACTCAAGTCATTGCCGCCGCCGCTCCCGGTCAAACGGGTTTTGTAATTATGAAAACTTTCGCCGATAAAATGGGTATTAAGATTACCATACATATCAATTTGCGCAGCGCCCTGAAAAGCAATATCCACAAAACCATTGGCAGCCATGGCAAAGGAATGCGCCATCTCCATACTCATTGGTGCGCGGCGATAGGTAGCAGCACCACCTACAGACCATGGCATCGGCCCTTCCCACGGATCCTGTCCGCCGCTTTCATAGACCAGTGTTATGTTAGGAGCGTGGGTTTTTTTGGCGAGAATCGCACCTACCATAGGAAGTCCGGTCCCAACATATACGATCATCCCATCCTGGATTTGAAGAGCGATATTATAAGCTAATTGTTCAAAAGGGTTTGCTGGTGCAGTCAAATCGTTCGCCTCCTTCTATTAGTCACGTTTGGGCACTACTTGTTCGTAGGAAAAATCGATCCCTATATCTTCGATCAGGTATTCTTCAGCCTTCTGCAAACGGCGCAGATTATCCATATAACGTGAACCGCCCAGAAACTCACTGAGTTTATCCATCAATTCATATTGATCTTTACAGCCATACACCCATACATCCATAAAATCCTGCATGGCTGCCTGATCCCGGGTAGCAATGCGCATCAGCCATTCCCACCATTCACGAGCCCAATAATAATA
>DBRM01000051.1:0-26571 GCA_002305965.1 Syntrophomonas sp. UBA1368 | reverse complement strand
CCATTGCCATACTTGTCCGCCTGCTGGCAATGAATGAAAACCACGTCCGGGTGAAGTGCGGGAATCAGCACCGCCGGTTTACCGCTCCACGGGTCAATGGTTTCTTTTACGTAAGGATTATATTTCAACATATCTGAACCAAGCAGCTGTTTGGAAGCTGCGTAAGGCATGCCGTACTGGGCTGCCTTAAATCCAATTCCCATGGAGCCATGGCCCCATTCTGATATAATCTTGGTTCGGCCCTGTTTTACCGAGGCGGAGAACATACGGTCGGTACCGCGCATTTCAGCCCCCACATAAGAGTTGTGGGTGTAATTGCAGCAACCGGCAAAAACAGTAAAAGACTGCAGGGTGTTGGGAGAACCGATATACTGTAATTGTTTCTTTTGTTGGCGGCAAATCTCAAAGTGCGCCATCAATGGACTCCGAACATAGGAAAATCCTGAGTCTGCCACTATATCTCCATCGTTCACAAATGTGGCAACTGCTTCGGAGAGGGTCATCCGTTTGTCGATTTTGGTCCGTTTTTTCTTTAGATTGTTTTCCCGGAAAGATTCGTGGTCGATCAAGCGATCCAGAACACTTGTATCGCTGATTCGAAGGTTTTCAACTGCTTCTTCATTGTAGGAAAACTTAGACTGCAAATCATACACCTCCATAATTTTGTGATTGCTGGTAATGTTACGTCGATTTAAAGTACTTACCAGAATATTTCCATCGCAAACATTATTTTATCATAATTTTATCGTTTCAATTATAAAATTTTTTTAATGCATCTTATTGTGTCCAATTCCCATATTTTTGAGCAATAAAAAACAGCCCCTGAGGGCTGTTTTCTTAAATAATTTTTTGTTTTTACATCATTCCTGGAGGCATTCCTCCGCCGCCCATGCCGGCCATGGCCTTCAAGTCATCTTCTTTGGGTGATTCGGTTACCACAGCTTCGGTAGTTAGAACCATAGCTGCTATGCTGGCTGCGTTTTGTACTGCGGAGCGAGTAACTTTGGCAGGGTCAATGATACCAGCATCGATCATATTCTCATATACTCCAGTGAGAGCATTATACCCAATACCGTCAGAAGCTTCCTTCACCTTTTCTACCACTACGGAGCCTTCTACACCAGCATTATTAGCGATCTGGCGCAGGGGTTCTTCCAGGGCTTTCTTGACCAGTTTCACACCAGTCAATTCGTCTCCTTCAGCTTCGACTGTATCCACCGCTTTAATAACATTGATCAAAGCAACACCGCCGCCGGAAACAATGCCTTCTTCAACAGCAGCTTTCGTAGCAGCCAAAGCATCTTCCATACGGTGTTTTTTCTCTTTTAATTCCGTCTCAGTCGCAGCTCCGACTTGAATAACAGCTACACCGCCAGATAACTTGGCCATTCTTTCCTGCAGTTTTTCCCGGTCATATTCAGAGTCGGTTTCTTCCAGCTGTCTCTTGATATTGGCAATTCTTCCTTTTACATCTTCTTCACTGCCAGCGCCATCGATGATGATGGTTTCTTCTTTTCTAACAACTACCTGGCGGGCTTTACCCAGCATTTCCAGAGTTACGTTTTCCATTTTGATACCCAGATCTTCTGATACTACCTGTCCTTTTGTAAGGATTGCAATATCTTCCAGCATAGCCTTTCTTCTCTCACCAAAAGCGGGAGCTTTTACAGCAACACAGGTGAAAGTGCCTCTGAGTTTGTTAAGAACCAAAGTAGCCAGTGCTTCACCTTCGATTTCTTCAGCGATTAAAAGCATCGGTTTTCCGGTTTGTACTACCTTTTCCAAAACAGGCAGCACTTCAGATATTGAAGATATCTTTTTATCATTAATCAGGATGTACGGATCATCCAGAACTGCTTCCATTTTTTCAGTGTTGGTAACCATATAGTGGGAGATATAGCCGCGGTCAAACATCATTCCTTCGACAACTTCCAATTGGGTACCCAGTGACTGTGACTCTTCAACAGTAATGACGCCATCTCTGCCTACTTTTTCCATGGCATCGGCAATGATCTTGCCGATTTCCTGGTCGCTGGCAGAAATAGATGCTACCTGAGCAATCGCTTCCTTGGATTCAACCGGATGGCTCTGTTCCTTGATCGATTCCACAATAGCAACAACGGCTTTCTCAATACCTCTTCTCATCACCATGGGATTGGCACCGGCAGCAACATTCTTCAAGCCTTCTTTTATCATGGCCTGGGCCAAAACAGTAGCAGTGGTGGTTCCGTCTCCAGCCACATCATTGGTTTTGGTGGCAACTTCTTTAACTAACTGGCAGCCAAGGTTTTCCCATGGATCATCCAGATCAATGTCTCTGGCTATGGTTACACCATCATTGGTAATAGTAGGAGAGCCAAACTTTCTGTCTAAAACAACATTTCTCCCTTTAGGTCCCAGAGTGATTTTAACTGTATTGGCTAATTTATCAACGCCTCTTTCCAGGGCGCGCCTGGCATCTTCCCCAAATTTGATTTCTTTGGATATCATCTATGTATCCTCCTTCTATTTAATCTTTCATTAAATGAATTTTGCCAGAATATCACGTTCTGATAAAATAAGGTAGGCCTCTCCGTCTATCTTAACTTCCATTCCTCCGTATTTGGAGTAAATAACTTTGTCTCCGACAGCAATATCCATTGGAACTCTTTCACCTTTGTCATTGAGAGATCCCGGCCCCACAGCCAGAACTTCACCTTCCATGGGTTTTTCTTTGGCAGTATCAGGTACATAAAGCCCGCTCTTGGTCTTTTCTTCTGTGGCTTCCGCGACTTTTACAACGATACGGTCTGCTAATGGTTGAATCTTCAAAGGTATACCCCCTTATAGATTTTATTTTTTATTAGCACTCGTCACAAGTGAGTGCTAATGACTAGTAATAATATTAGGCAAGTTTTAAAAAGTATTCAAATCAAAATACCTGTCAAATTTGCCCTTTATTCTCGAATTATATTATGCTCCTGCTGATTTCTTTTTATACCTTTAAATAACTCGTTTTTTTATGAACCATTTACTCCTGTCCGCATTCTGAAGCAGACCCGGCCAGAATTTCAAGACCATGGACCAGAGCAGGAAACACTGCTTCCAGGGACTCGCGTACCCCTTTTACACTGCCCGGCAGGTTAATAATAAGCGTATTACCCCTTATCCCTGCTGCAGCCCTTGAAAGCATGGCCTTGGGTGTTTTTTGCAGGCCATACAGGCGGATGGCTTCGGGTATTCCGGGAGTGGTTTTTTCCACTATGGCTAAAGTTGCGTCGGGTGTTACATCCCGGCGGGAAAATCCTGTGCCGCCCGAAGTCAGCACCAGATCCAACTTAAGGTCATCACACAGGAATATCAGTTTTTCCTGAATAAGCTCCTGTTCATCCGGAATGATTTCATAATAATCAATGCTGAAATCTTCTCCCAGCATGGTTTGTATTTGTGGTCCGCTTAAGTCTTCCCTCTCACCCCGGGAACCTTTGTCACTCATGATCAAAATTCCGGTTTTAAACATCATAACACCTCCACTGGATCACCTTTCTCAATAAAGCCGGATAGCCTCTTTCAGGACTGATACAAAAGGAAGGCAAAGTGCCTTTATTCATTATCTCCTTCATTTCTTAAAACATGTCCGCTTTTTCCGCCTGCTTTTTCCAACAGCTTGACTTCTTTGATGATCATCCAGCGGTCAACGGCCTTGGCCATGTCATAAATGGTCAAAGCAGCGGTTGCAGCAGCTGTGAGGGCTTCCATTTCCACTCCGGTTTTTCCGGTGGTCTTCACGGAAGCAAGGACGGTGATCTTTGAGTTTTCGTCATCGAAAGCAAAATGAATATCCACCGAAGTGATCATTAAGGGATGGCACATGGGAATAAGGTCAGAAGTCTTTTTGGCTGCCATCACGCCTGCAACCTGTGCCACAGCCAGCACATCACCTTTTTCGATTCCTCCGGTCTTTATCAGCTTGAGGGTCTGGGACTGCATTTCCACGATAGCCTGAGCGACAGCGATTCGTGCAGTATCACCTTTGTCACTTACATCTACCATCCGTGCCCTTCCCTGTTCATTGATATGCGTAAAATCCATATCATCCTCCGATTTGGTACATTTTACGTTCATTTTCCATGCCCCAGCCATCGTTCATATGATGCCGGGCAGGTTTTTTCTTAATTGCCTGGTTGATCAGACGCAGAATCTCCTCTTCATCCCCGGTTGCCAATGCCGGTTTTAAATCGATCTCCTGCTTTTCATACAAACATCCGCGCAGCATCCCGTCTGCCGTCATACGTATCCGGTTGCAGCGGGAGCAGAAGTGATTGCTCATCGGACTGATAAATCCTATGGACCCTTTGCCTCCTGCAGTCTGATAATACCTGGCCGGGCCATTGCCCTGAATGTCGCATGCCATTTGCAAATTGAATTCTTTTTCGATAACGGCTTTGATCATGTCAGCATCCATCAGGCGTTCTTTTTTCCAGAAGAGCAAGTCCCCAATGGGCATAAACTCGATAAAACGTATATGCAAAGGATACTCATGAGCCAACCTGGCGAAGTCTAGAATTTCATCATCATTGAAGCCTTTTATGACCACAGTGTTAATCTTTACCGGATGCAGGCCCAGTTCCAGTGCTTTAAAAACAGCTAATTTCGCCTGGTGCAAGCTCCCCATTCGGGTAATATATTCATACCGCTCCTCTTTTAAACTGTCCAGGCTGATATTGATACGGTTAAGCCCGGCCTCTTTCAACTCCCTGGCGACCCCGGGAAACAAAATACCATTGGTCGTAACAGCGATGTCATCTATTTCGGGTATTTCCGCAATATATTTGACTAACTGCACCAGGTTTTTTCTGACCAGAGGTTCTCCGCCGGTCAGCCTGACCTTGCGAATCCCGGCCCGGGCTGCAACTCTTACGATCCGGGCATACTCTTCCAGGCTCAATATTTTCTTGTGGCTCAGCTTATTGTCTATTCCTTCTTCAGGCATACAATAACGGCAGCGCAAATTACAGAGGTCTGTTACTGATATCCTTAAATAATTGATTTCTCTTGCGAAATTGTCATTCATTGATCGTCCTCTTCCAACTACGATGACTTGAGCATAGATTGTCCCTGTTAAAAACAGCCCAACTCACAACCGTAGATTTTAATTCCCAGTTCATCGCAAATTTTCCCCAGCAATCCGTTGGGGACATTATAGTCTTTCATGATCTCTCTGGCCTCAGTACAGCTTATCTTGCCATCCACTGCAACATCCAGCAGCTTTTCCACAACTTCATCTTTGTTCATGTTCTTTACCTCCCCAAAAAAATAAGCACTCCTTGAAACGAGTGCTAAAAAGTCCACGGACTGTTTCATACTCCTTTCCATACGGGAGGCATAAAGGTTTCCCTTTACACCCTAGCGTTCAGCCTCCATAGTTTAACCCTTAGGAAAACTGAATCGGAGTTTTTCATCTCGTTCATTATACCCCACAATGGATAGTGTTATCAACACACTTCGACATTACCGTAATTTGTCTGGTCCATCTAAAAGACACGACCTGTGGTATATGTTATCATATAAATCAGGTGAATTCATTGTTAAGTCGAGGAAAGGAGAATGCTGATGACAGCACTGACCTGGATAATCGTTGCTCTGGTATGCGGTGCGGTTGAGATTTTTACTGTGGGTTTTTGGTTTTTATATCTGGCAATATCCGCCCTGGTAGTGGCACTGGCAGTAAGTATCGGCTGGTTCCCCCAGATCGAAGCACAGCTGTTGGTTTTTGCTTTTTTGACTATTTTGCTGGTCATCTTTACCCGGCCCCTGGTGGTCAAATTGATCAGAACCAATGAGACAGCCAGCAATGTGAAAGCATTGGTCGGGCAAAAGGGTATTAGTATTGATAAGATCGTTCCGCTGCATTACGGTCAGGTGAAATTAAACGGTGAAATTTGGACAGCCGTGTCATCAGAAGAAATCGAAACCGGTACATTGGTGGAGGTAGCGGCCATCGAGGGTGTCAAACTGATCGTACAGAAGGTACAGGAATAAATTATCGAAAGGGGTTTTATTATGTGGGGTGTATTCGTTAATGTTTTGTTGGTGTTTTTTGTAATCATCGTAGCCTTTTCTTCAATCAAGATCATTCGGCAGGCAACCGTTGGAGTAGTGGAGAGATTAGGCAAATTTCATAAAATCGCTGAACAAGGTATCAATGTGATTATCCCTTTTATAGATAGTTTCAGAATGATTATCGATTTAAGGGAGCAGGTAGTTGATTTTCCGCCCCAGCCGGTTATTACCAAAGATAATGTTACCATGATGATCGATACGGTGGTGTACTATCAGGTAACTGATCCATTCAAGTTTACGTATGAAATTTCCAACGCTATTATAGCGATCGAGAATCTTTCGGCTACTACCTTAAGAAATATCGTGGGTGATCTGGAGCTGGATGAAACTCTGACTTCCAGAGATCACGTTAATTCAAAACTTCGGATCATATTGGACGAAGCAACTGATAAATGGGGTATCAAGGTCAACCGGGTAGAGCTTAAGAATATACTGCCTCCCCAGGACATTCAAACGGCAATGGAAAAACAGATGCGGGCTGAACGTGAAAAGCGTGAAGCGATCTTACGGGCTGAAGGGCAAAAAACGGCAGCCATTCTGGAGGCTGAAGGAGACAGACAGGCACAAATTTTAAATGCTGAAGCGATCAAACAAGCTGCCATTCTGGAAGCTGAAGGACAGCGGCAGGCTCAGATCCTGAGAGCCGAAGGTGAAGCCCAGGCGATTATAAATGTCCAGCGGGCTTTTGCCGATAGTCTGGTGATGATCAAGGAAGCGGGAGCAGATGAAAAAGTCCTGGCTATAAAATCACTGGAAACATTAAAAGACTTAGGTGACGGTCAGGCCACCAAATTGATCATCCCCAGTGATCTGGCAGGATTAGGCGGGGTATTTGCCGCCCTGAAGGAAATGGGCAGCACGGATGGGAAACCGGAATAAACCGTATATAGTATTCAAGGGGGTTTTCTTATAGAAAACCCCCTTTTAATTTTTAAAATCGATCCCAATTGACCACTACTTCAGATTTATCGGTAACGATCCAGTCCACTGCCACATCTTTGGTTTGCGGAAAAACCGTCTCCACTACCTGCCAGTCGTAACACACCCCGCAGACAAATGCATCCGGTCTGAGTAAAGGTAAAAAACGATCGTAATACCCGGCACCGTAACCTAAACGATAGCCTTGAAAATCAAAAACCAATCCTGGCACCAATACTGCATCGATCAGCTTTTCATCCACCGGTTCCCCTTCCGGTTCAATGATTCCGTAAGGACCTTTGCGGACAGATTCCAGCTGGTACTCTACCGCTCTGATCGCCCCTGCGCTTTCCACTCTGGGCACCAGGACCCGCTTCCCCTGTTCCTGGGCTTGATCAATAAACGGATACAGGTTCACTTCATTTTTTATACTTAAAAAGCACATGACCGTTTCTGCTTCCGTGATCTGCTTGAAATCCCCCAACTTCTGTATGATGCTGCCACTCATCTCCTGCACCTGTTCCAAAGCAAGCTCTCCCCTGGCAGTGAGCATGATTTGCCGCAGTGATTTTCTCATGTTGTTCTGATCATACATATTCATGATTTATCCGTCCCTGTATCCTTGGCTTCGATCCTGGCAGCTCTGCTTCTTAACACATATAAAACCANNCGATATACTGCATAACCGCCGATATATAAAGCAAATACTTCTCCGGCAAATTTCCTCCGCGGGAAATACCATAACAAGAAAGCAAATAAAATAAAATTGATCAATGAGCTATAAAGCTGCGTGGGGTGGCGGGGCAATGAATCAACATTGGGGAATACCACACCCAGGCTGCATGATGTAGCCTCTCCATAACAACAGCCGGCCAAAAAACAACCAATTCTCACCAAGGCATAGCTGAAAGCCACATAAGGAGCAAACATGTCAAGCAAGCGCCAGGCGTCGAGCTTTTTTATGCGGATATAAATAATAAACGATAAGAAACCGCCGATCAGTGCGCCATACCATACCAACCCGGCTATGCCGCCATCCTGCAGGGCAAATAGAATAGCAGGATTATGCCAGAATTCCTGCCACTGGTAAATCAATACATATGCCAGGCGCGAACCAAAGATTCCTGCTATAACCATGATCAACACCATATCTAAAACGATTTCTTTATCATACCCTTCCCGCTCAAAAAGCCGACCGACACCAAAAATGGAAATAATTACAGCGATGGCCAGCATTAAACCCCATGAATTTACAGTTATTGGGCCTACTTCGAATAAAGTCGGATACACTTTATCACTCCTTGCTTTTTTGGTTATCCACAAGATCAATTGACAGCTTTCCGGCAACTAAGCATTTGTCGAAAACGACCGGGACTCTATCAAAGTTTGCGAATGGCGTTCTGATAATTATCAACAGAGTTATACACATTATCCACAGGCAATTTTCACAAGGATGAAAGGCTGGCATAAGCATTCAGATCAAGTGATGCAAAATCACCTTTGTTATACTGAAAGTAAGCACTGCCCGCAATCATAGCCGCATTATCAGTGCACAATGAAAGAGGGGGATAATACACTTTTAAACCTTTTGCTTCTCCCTCATTTTTCATCAATATTCGCAGAGCATCATTGGCAGCTACCCCCCCGGCCAGCAAGACCGTTCTGGCATCTTTAAGCATTGCTGCCCGCAGGGTTTTTACCGTTAATATTTCAGCCAGGGTTTGCTGAAATTCCGCAGCCAAATCGTTTACCATGGCGGGATCCATGTCATTCTTTTTCCACTGGTTCATGGCAGCTGTTTTTAAGCCGCTGAAACTGAAATCCAGATCCTGGCGATTTAAAAACACCCGGGGCAAAACGTACTTTCCTGCTTGACCTTCAGCAGCCGCCTTCTGTATAGCCGGACCGCCCGGATAACCCAACCCCAAAAAGCGGGCTACTTTATCGAAGGCCTCTCCGGCTGCATCGTCAATGGTGGAGCCTAATACTTCATATTCTCCTGCGGCCGGCATATATAAGATACTGGTATGACCGCCGGAAACAATCAGGCAGACAGCCGGAAACTCTATATCATCATGGGCCAAAAAATTGGCATAGATATGGCCATGTAAATGATTCACCGCAATCAGCGGTTTATCAAGAGCATAGGCAAAACCTTTGGCAAATGACAACCCTACCAGCAAAGCACCCACCAGTCCGGGAGCATTAGTGATAGCTACAGCGTCAATCTCATCATAGGCCAAACCTGCCTGTTTAAATGCCGCATCGACCACCAGGCTGATATTTTCGATATGCTTGCGGGAAGCGATCTCCGGCACTACTCCGCCGAATTCCTGATGGATGGCGATCTGTGAATTTACTATATTGGCAAGGATATGCCGGCCGTTTTGCACGATTGCAGCGGCAGTCTCATCACAGGAAGTTTCTATTCCTAAAATTTTTACCTCTTTCACCTTTTCACCAACCTTGTATATTTCCTAAAATAATAATTTGATCATGATCAGAGCGTCTTCCCCGTTATCCGAATAATATTCAGGCCGCACGTTATTAGGCAGATAATTGAGTTTTCGATAGGTTTTTAAAGCCGGCTCGTTGGAGGGCCTCACTTCCAGCAGGATGCGCAGGGCTTTCTTTTCCCGGGCCTGCTTCTCCAGTTCCAGCATGATGGCTGCTCCGATTCCCTGGCGGCGATACTCGGCACTGACAGCCACATTGGTTATATGGGCTTCTTCAAACACGATCCAGATCCCGCCATAACCAGCGATCTTGCCGCCAACATCGCAAACTGTATAATAGGCGAAATGGTTTTTCAATTCCGCCAGATAAGATTCTTTGGACCAGGGCATACTGAAGGCTTCCTGTTCGATAGCCATGATCTCATCAATGTCCTGAGGTGCCATTTTCCTTAAAATATAATGGGGATTTAACAAGCTATTTGTCTTCCTTTCCCAATTGATATTCGGCCTCCGAAAGTCTTATATAATATGGCCTTATGGCGTGAACGTCCTCTAAAGCTCCCTGTTTCAGTTTCATCGCAGCCAGTGTGGCAATACTGCCAGCTCGGGGCAGCATCAGATGCGGCGGTACCTCTCTTAACCGAGTACCAAAACTGGAGCGGAAAATTTCCTGATATGGTTTGAACCCATCCCCTAAAAGAACGATACCCGGGTGGTTTGCTGCGATCTTTCCGGTTTCATCCGCCATAACCTGAGGCGGGCAAGCGGCAGGCCCCCATAAAATATCCGGTTTGACGCCGCTTACATCATAAGCAGCAGCATAGACCTCATTTTTTCTTGCATTCAGGACCGGGCAGACCAAATAATCGCTTAAGACCATATTAAAGGCAAGGGCTTCCAGAGTCGAAATACTGATCAACGGCACACCGGAACCAAGACTTAAACCTTTTACCGTAGCCATTCCTATCCGTATGCCGGTAAATGACCCGGGTCCGGAAGTAACAGCTATAGCATCCAGATCTTTCAAGATGCAGCCACAGTCCTTTAGACATTTGTCGATCATAGGCATGAATTTTTCTGAATGGACCTGCTTAAAATTTTGGCTGTACTCGGCAATTATTTTTTCCCCGTCTGATAAAGCCACCCCCGCAACGGGAGTAGCACTGTCCACTGCTAGAATAAGCATGCTTTTTTAATCTCCTTAAGCTTTCGTTCATACTCATCGCCCCGGGCTGTTATTTTCACCTGGCGTTCCCGGTCATAATCGTCATCGATCAGGCTTATGCTAATGATCAGGGCCTCGGGGGGCAGAGTATCGCTCCCTACTTCCGGCCACTCGATCAAAGCGACCCCCTCTGCGGCTAAATAATCGTCCAGGCCTAAATCACTAAGATCGCCTTGCTCCAAACGGTAAAAATCGAAATGATAAATTTCCAGCCGTGCCGGATAAATATTCATGATGGTAAAGGTAGGGCTGGTCACCTTGCCGGGGTATCCCATACCCTGGGCGATTCCCCTTACCAGCGTGGTTTTTCCTGCTCCTAATTCTCCCTCTAAATATACGATGTCTCCTTTGGTTAAAAAAGAAGCGATTTTCATTCCCAATTGCTGCATTGCCTCCGCAGATCCAACGTACAGCTCCACCGTGTCACCTCATTCACCAAACCTTTATTTACCGCAAATCTTTCTATACTCATCTCTGATTAATTTGAAATCTTCCCAGACGGGTCGTTTATATTCAGGGTTTCTTAACAGGGCGGCAGGATGAAAAGTGGGCATGATTTTTATCCCAGCCCGGTTCAGCCATATCCCTCTTACTTTACTGATCCTGGCCCGGGGATCCACCACTGTCTGTGTAGCCAGAGCTCCCAGGCATACTATAATACCAGGGTTTATCAGACGGATCTGCGCCTGCAGGTATCCCTTGCAGGCTTTCACCTCTTCGGCATCCGGTAAACGGTTTTGGGGTGGCCTGCATTTCACCACATTGGCAATATAAACATCCGCTCTTTGGATCTCTGCAGCCTGTAAAATCTTTTCCAGCAGCTGACCGGCTCGTCCAACAAAAGGCCGGCCCTGCAAATCTTCTTCCTGTCCCGGTCCTTCACCGATCAGCATTAACCGGCTGTCTTCCGGTCCTTCGCCGAACACCACCTGGGTACAGGTGCTGCGCAGCCGGCATAAAGTACAATGAGCGGCTATGGCATGAAGTTCAGCCAAATTTTCCGCTTCCGGCCAGGCTGGTTCCTGGCTGACACCCGGCAGGAAAAACGGCTCCGTTTCCTCTGCTGCTATGGGTGGCGCCGATGGTTCTGCCGTCAGTACCGGCTTCTTCTCTTCTTCTGTTTTTTTTGCCGGCTGCGGTTCATTCATATCGAATAAACCAGGTTGTTCTGGAGTCATTTTCTCCCCTCCTGCTCAATTTTAGTCTTTCCCTGCTCAAAAAGCCAGAGGCAGGAAGCATTCAGCTCAAAAGGCTATTGCCTTTTCTCCCCGCAGATGAGTAAAATGACGAATGAAAACCACCCAAGCGGGTGGTTATAATCAATTATTATACATTAACCGAGTTATTTCATAAACTGTAACAGCTATCTTTGCACAGGAAGAATATTGTATAAATCAGTGCAGCCATTACCAATCCGCCAGAACGAAATTCCCCCCAGTTTATTTTTTACCGCCAGATCATACTTGGCTTTTATGCTTTCCTGATCTTCCGTCCATATCTGATGGAAATTCCCGTTTTTATCCCAATAGTTATAGAACGGACTGCCGTTTTTTATATCAAAGCCTGCATTCAGTTTATAGGTCTGTTTCAACTGGGCCAATTTATCAGCAGTGACCGTAGTGGTCTTTAGTCCGGCAGCCCAGTCATAACCATAGGTAGGTAATCCCAGCAATAATTTTTCCCGCTCGATTTTCGCCGTCATGTAGGAAATGGTTTGTTCGACCCACCACAAAGGTGCTACCGGACCTGGTGCACTGGTCTTGTAGCTGTAATCATAAGCCATTACCACTACCATATCAGCTATTTGCCCAATTTTTTCATATTCAAAGGCAGTGGGCCATTTATCCGCGGCAGTACGGGCGGGAACTGCCAATGATAATGGGATTTCCGGTCCCAAGGAAGTCTTCAGTTCCCTCAGAAACAGAGTGAAATACTTGGCATCGGCCGGGTCGATAAATTCAAAATCAATATCAACACCATCATAATGATCTTTTTTGACTTTATCCAGCAGATTCCCGATCAATCGGGCTCTGTTTTCCGGTTTGGCCAGCAAATTATGTAATAAGCCTCTATCCATCAAAGCTACACTGGCATGGGTCTTGATCCCTTGTTCCCTGGTAAATTTCAAAATCTGTGGGTAATCATCCTCATACTCATAAAAAAGCTTTCCTTCCCCATCAGTCTGAAACCAGCGAAAAGCAATATTGGTCATTCCCTCGGCATTAGCCTTTAATTCNNAATCAATCATCACCTCATAGCTTGAAGATTTCCACTCCACTTTGGCTCCGGTGGCCTCCGCAATAAAGCGCAGAGGCACATAAGTCCTGCTCTGATAAATATATGGAGGGGAATCCAGATATACTGTTTTACCATCTATGGCAGCCTTTTGACTGCCGATAAACAGCTCTATATATTTGCCTTTACAGTTCATGGCTACTTTTTGCTGCCGGGCGTCCCAAAAGACTTCCCCTTTTAGGGCCTGGTCTTCGATGATAAACCTGAGGGGCACCATAATGCGGTCGTTATCGATCCGGGGAGCAGGGTCAACGATTTTGGTCTGACCGTTGATCACAATACGGGGACTGGGAGAACCTGCCGCTGAATATGTAAAAAGAAAGATCCCCAAAATGCTCAGAACCATTAATATGATTTTTTTAGGGGTAATACTTACTCACCTCCTGTACGTTTTGTTATTTAAATTGGAGAAAAATATCGAAAGTCCTTGAAGTAAATAATGGCAAAAAAAGAGGCTGCTATAANNAATGGCTGCCTCTTGTTCTTATTTAATTCTGGTATTTATTATCGGGAAACAGGCTTTGCAGATCATCCAGAGGAACATGCACCATATTCTCCCGGCTGACGACTGCCAGGATCACCATTTCTTCACCGGTCAGCTCATCATCATAAAAACCCACCACACATACGGTCATTACATTTCCATCCAGGTAGACAGTGAATACATCACCTTTATTCACTTTGATCCCCCCAAACAATTCCATCAACGATTGTATTAAGTACCCGGGAGCGGAAATCAAACGGATGTCCGTCGAATATCACCAGATCCGCCCTTTTGCCGGCTGTGATGGAACCGAGCTCATCATCGACGTGTAAAATCTGTGCCGGAGAGATGGTTAACGCCTTAAGCGCAGCCTCCTCATCCAATCCTTCTCTGACAGCGATGGCAGCACATTCACGTAAATATTTTATCGGTATGACCGGATGATCAGTAATAAAGCCAAATTTTACCCCCTGCCGCTCAAGTTTGGCAGCATTCTTAAAAGATACTTCCTTCATTTCCACTTTGGCACGGTTGACCAGCAAGGGCCCCAGTAATACCGCCACGTTTCTTGCGACCAAATCGTCGGCAACTTTAAAAGCTTCCGTACCATGCTGGATGACCATATCAATGTCAAATTCGTCCTTGATCCTTAAGGCGGTCAAAATATCGTCTGCCCGGTGCGCATGAACCATTAAAGGCATTTCTTTTCTCAGTATGCACTGTAAAGGTTTTTGCCGATAAATATCTCTGGCAGCCAAATCTTTTTTATCCATATTCTGCCGGGCAACAAATAGCGCTTCCCGGAGCAAACTGGCGCTGGCCATTCTGGTAACCGGAGTTTTCTTCTGCCGGGAGTATACCCGCTTTGGATTTTCCCCCAGGGCGGCTTTTAATCCGGCAGGATTTCTGCAAATCATTTCACTGGGAGAAGCTGCAAGATGTTTCAGGAAAACTGCCTGCCCGCCGATCACATTTGCACTGCCCGGCAGGGATATCGATCTGGTCACACCCCCTGACAGGGCATCAGCGAATGCCAAATCATCCAGATTGATCCCATCCAGCGCCTGCAGTTCAGGGGTAACCGGATCTGAAGTTTCATTTACATCATCGCCTTCAACCGCATAAATTTCTTCTTCCAGACCGATATGGGTATGAGCATCAATAAAACCCGGCAATATATATTTTCCTGCTGCATCTATTACGGTACATTCATCCGGCAGCGGGATGTTTTCTCCTATCGCTTTAATGAGCTGCCCTTCTATGATGATGGTTGCATTGCCGATAACGCGGTTGTGGTCCAGCGTTAATACTTTACCCCCTTGGATAACCAGCATGAGTAAATCTCCTTCCACTGTCTATTTTATGATTTCTCCCGACTGGGGGTGCGGGAAGTTGTTATTTTAGAATAAAGTCTATGTTGATAGATGGCTGCTTGTTCAACAAATGCCTTAAACAAACTAACTGCATTTGCATCCTCCATACATTCGGGGTGCCACTGGACACCTATGGCAAAGGGGTGATCCCTTAGTTCAACAGCTTCAATGATGTTTTCTTCCGCCCGGGCACTTACTGTAAGCTGCGTTCCGACTTTCTTTATGGCCTGATGATGAAAACTGTTGACCTTTATGGTTGGTTTACCTAAAATCTTGAACAAATAAGAATCTTCATCAATAAATATATCATGAAAAGCATAATTGCGCGGAGCTTTTTGCTGATGACTTAACCGGGAGCGGATATCCTGGATGAGGCTTCCTCCCATTGCCACATTGAGTATCTGACAACCGCGGCAGATACCGAAAAGCGGCAAACCCAGATCAAGGCATTTTCTGGCCAGTTGTATCTCAAACCGGTCCCGACGCGGATTGATATTCCCCAATGCCCATGAAGGCGGCTCGTTCCAATAAGCCGGATCGATATCACCTCCGCCTGATAACAAGATCCCATGACAGTTTTTTATATAGTCATTCACCAGCCTTTCCTCCGGCGGTAAGATGATGGCTGCTGCACCTGCTCTGATAATGGATGCTGGGTAGGATTCCGCCAGAAAATATAAGTTTTCTTCCAGATCAAAATTTCCGGTTATTCCTATAATGGGCTTCAAAAATACCCCTCCAAATTTTTTCTTTACTTCAATGTATTAAATAACCTCGGAATTGTTCTTTTTGCTCTGTTTTATATATGTATCTGCCTGCAATAAAAAGGAGCAGCTTTTTTGAAACTGCTCCTGTAATCATTAATATGTAACTAATTTTCCTGCAAGGCTAAACTTATTAACAAGGCCTGATCCACCTTTTTCATGGTTTCTTCTTTCAGAATGGCTATCCTTTGTTTCAATCTGGCTTTATCAATGGTCCGGATCTGCTCTGCCAGAATAACCGAATCTCTTTCCAATCCATAGGTCTCAGCCTTCAGCTCAATGTGTGTAGGTAGTTTTGCTTTATTGATCTGGGAGGTGATCGCCAGTATGATAGTCGTCGGACTATACTGGTTGCCAATGTCATTCTGGACAACCACTACCGGTCTTATACCTCCTTGTTCAGACCCCACTACCGGATTGAGCTGAGCAAAATAAATTTCGCCCCGTTTGATCATATTCATTATCACTCCAACATTTTTTATGTCAGGTTTTAAGAGTATATTCTTCAGGTCCGCCATCTTCACAGGCCAGCGTTAAATTGATTTCGGCCATTTCCAGATACCCTTTTTTCATTTGTTCTTTCATTAGAACTTTTTTACGCTCACTCAGATATAATATGATTGCTTCTCTGACGATCTGACTGCGATTCTTACACTCATCTTCTGTTATATGATCCACTTCGCATAAAAGATTTTCCGGAACTGTTATAATGATCCTTTTTGAGGCTGGCAATGCGAGCACCTCCAGAATAAAATAAAAAAGTATAGATGATATTTCTATTATAGGGATTCGATAACCTGCTCGCAAATCCAATAATTAGCTGAATTAGGAAATGTAAATCCTGGGAACTCTGGAACCCACTGCACATACGATCTCATAATTGATGGTTCCCTTTATTTCAGCCAATTCATCAGCTGTAACCAAATCCTCCGGCCTGCCAAAAAGGATGATTTCGTCCCCTTCCCTGACACCTTCGACATTGGTCACATCGAACATACACTGATCCATGCATATAGTCCCGATCAGCGGCACCCGTTGACCTCGTACAGCGCCAAACGCCTGATTGGATAACAAGCGGCTGTAACCGTCAGCATATCCGATGGGCACTGTCGCCACCAAGGTATCCTGCACACATTGCCATGTACACCCATAACTCACTGTATCACCGGTTTTTAACTGCTTCAAAAAGCTGATCCTGCTTTTTAAAGTCATCGCCGGGATTACCTTCAGTAAGTCCTTCCTCACATAAGGTGAGGGATAAAGCCCATATAAAATGATCCCCGCCCTTACCATATTAAACCGGGCCTCAGGCAATTCAATCAGTGCTGCACTGTTGGAACAGTGTTTTATCGGAAACGTAACCCCCTGCTTTTCCAATTCCGCAGTCAGGTGATTAAATAACTCCAGCTGACGCAAGGTTTTGCTTTTATCTACTTCATCTGCACTGGCAAAATGGGTAAAGATCCCTTCCAGTTTGATTCCTGGCATACGTGAAATTTGAACAATCTGTTCGACTGTTTCCTGATTCGGAGGAAAACCTAATCGTCCCATTCCTGTATCTATTTTTATGTGAATATAAGCAGATTTAGAAGATTTAATTGCTGCATCCGACAAAGCTCTCGCCAGAGTTACGTTGAAAACGGTTATTCTCAGATTCCAATCAATTGCTGTCTGCGCATATTCAGGATCAAGGGGGCCTAAAACCAAAATTGGCACCGCCACTCCATCACGCCGGATCTCCAGTGCTTCATCAAGAGTCGCTACCCCTAAATGTTCAACTCCCTCCTGCATACAAGCTTTGGTTATCTCGTATACACCATGACCATATGCATTGGCTTTGACCACAGCCATCACGCTTGCGGGGGCCGCTGCTTCTCTGATTCTATGCAAATTATAGTGTATTGCTTTTAAATCTATTTCTGCCCAGGTTGGTCTTTTATTATCCATTGTTTTTCACGATTGCCTTTAATACATCATTTCGGGTCACAATACCAATCAATTTATTATTCCTGACTACCGGAAGACGATTGATCTTCTTGTTCTGCATAATTTCAGCGATTTCATGAATAGGTGCATTTTCGTCTACAACTTCTACTTTTACCGTCATTACATCTTTCACTTTGGAAGCTGTATATTTTTTTAAATTATTGCTGAAACGCATAGGGTTTTCCAAAAAAATGATACTGTCAAACAGGGTAACATAAAACGGTACTTTAAGCTCACTGGCTTTGATCAGCAGGTCTTTTTCAGTCACGATGCCTAATATATGTTGGTCACTGTCTACTACTGGTATGCCGCTGATTTTATTGTCGATCAGCAGTCTGGCCACCACTTCCACCTGCTCATCAGGAGATACAGTGATCACATCGGCAGTCATAATATCTTTGGCCAGCAAATGAAACACCTCTTTCTTATTTTGCTTCCTGTTTAGATTTTAACAAATCCCTGCATGGTTTTTCATTTCTCTTTTTCAAACCGGGCTATTACCACAGGCAAGGCTTCAATCAGATCACCAGCGATAAGTCCCCTTTGTCCTTTTATTCCGGCAGCATGATCACCGCTTAAACCATGCAGATAGACGCCGGCTACAGATGCGTTTACCGGATTAATCCCCTGAGAAATCAGCCCGGTTATGATGCCGCACAATACATCCCCGCTGCCGGCAGTAGCCATCCCCGGGTTCCCGGTAATGTTTATGTATGTTTCCCCGTTAGGTGCTGCTATAACCGTTTTATTCCCTTTAAGCACTACGGTAGCACCCCACTCCCGGGCATAGTGCACCGCATAATGAATACGGTCAGACTGGATCTCTTCTGTGCTCTTACCGGTTAGCCTGGCCATTTCACCAGGGTGAGGCGTTAGTACGATCGGGATCTGACGTTGTTTTAGAATATCGATATCCTCTGCCAGTGCATTCAAGCCATCTGCATCAATAACCACCGGGACGCCTGCCCTTTCCAGAATAAACCGCAGGATAGCATTGGCTTCCTTGTAACGCGACAATCCCGGACCAACAGCGCATACTGACGAAGCTCCCAGAATATTTCCTATTGCCGGCAAAGCCTCTGGTGCAATCGTACCCTGTCTGGTTTCCATCAATGGGATACTCATCACTTCCTGTAAGGCCGCATCGAATAACGGCACCAGAGATTTGGGAAGGGCTGCAGTGACCAATCCGGCGCCGGTTCTTATGGTTGCCTGTGAAGCCAGAAGGATCGCTCCGCTTAAACCGGTAGACCCTCCAATTAACAGGGCATGTCCAAATGTCCCTTTATGGGAATCAGGATCTCTGGGTCCCAGCAGCCTGGCTGCCATATCCTCGGTGATAAGGTTGGTTTGTAGGCGTTTGTGTTCCAGCAAAGCCTTAGGTATTGATATGTCTGCAATCGAAAGCTGACTGGTATAATTTTTGCCCGGTTCCAGGATCAGTCCTGGTTTGGGCAAAGCAAAAGTGACTGTAGCTGCCGCTTTGACTGCCTCGCCCTTTACCCTCCCGCTGTCAGCTTCTACGCCGGAAGGTATATCAACAGATAAAACCGGCAGGCGAGAATGGTTTACCCATTGCACGATACGAGCTTCATACTCGTTTAAACTGCCTTTAAAGCCAATTCCGTATATAGCATCAATAATAATATCCCCGTCGAGCATTTCCCACATGAATTGTTCAAGATGGCTTTCATCGGTCAGCGGATAAATTCGGTCCGTTATCTTTTGTAAAATAGCAAAATTAATTTGGCTGTCCGGACTAAGCTGTTCTATATTGCCCATCACAAAAGTTATGGGGATCGCTCCGCTGTTATGTAAATGCCGGGCCGCTACCAAGCCGTCACCGCCGTTATTCCCGCGCCCCGCCAATATGATCACTTTTTTGTCTGTGATACTGCCCAGCAGATTCCTCACCATTTCCGCCGTTTTAATCCCGGCATTTTCCATCAGCACCAGGCTCGGAATCCCATATTCACTGGAAGCTCTGCGGTCAATATCCTGCATTTCAGCTGCTTTGACCAATTTCATTTACTAACCCTCCTCAACGATCACTGCTGCAATGGCCTGTTTATCTGCATGAGAGAGACTCAACGCCATTTGTTTAAAATGCCGGTCAAACCTCTCCCGCGCTTTGCCATGCAAAAGAAATTGCGGCTGCCCGTTTTCATTGATGATCACTTCGGTATCATGATAACGGATACCGCTCATAAACAGCGGATGTGATTTCCTGATCGCCTCTTTGGCGGCAAACCTGACTGCCAATGAAGGATACGGGTTTTTTTTGCCCAGGCAGTAATCCAGCTCCTGACTGGTAAAAACTCTCTTTAAAAACCGCGGTGTTCTTTCAGCCGCTTTCTTCACGCGGTCTATATCAATTATATCGATTCCAATCAGCAAATAATCCCTCTTTTCTCCTTTTCGCTTCTGATATATTAATTCAATATATGTCAAGTATTCCCTTTATTGCTGCTGGATATTTTTATATCACTCACCTTCTGTTCAGCCTTATTATAATCTCAAGACGGTAGTAATAACATGCTTAATTAAGTAAAATATAAATACTAAAGTAATAAGGGGGCGAACCTTGTGTTGACGAAATTATTGGTGAACGGAATGAGCTGCCAACATTGCAAAAAGAGCATTGAAGATAGTCTTTCCGCCCTGGAAGGAGTTAACCGGGCGGAGGCACATTATACCGAAGGATTTGTTGAAGTAGATTTTGAAGAAACGCTGATCACGGTGGAGAAAATCGCTGCCGAAATTGATGAATTGGGCTTTGAAGTCAAGTTAAACTAAATCAAGTATATAAAAGTCCCCGCTGGGGACTTTTCAGTTAACAAGAAAGGCACCACGTATCATAGTTGCAAAACACTCACGGCAACGATGAAGTAAATGAACAGGCCTGTGGCATCAACAATTGAAGCGATCAGGGGACTGCTGGCGACTGCCGGATCCAGCCCCATACGAGTCAAAATAAAAGGCAAGGCCACTCCGATCAGATTGGCTACCAGAATAATCGCTAACATGGTGAATCCTATAATAATGGCTATATCCAATCCACCTTTCATATAGCCTATAATAAAGCCTGTGATCCCCATGGTGACCCCCAGAGTCAGTCCCACCAGCATCTCCTTGCCGAAAGTTTTAAACCATTCATTTACTTCTACATCACCGGTGGCCAGTGCACGCACAATCATGGTTGCGGATTGCGCACCGGCATTTCCTCCGCTGCCGATCAACATGGGAATAAACACCGACAAAATAATCACTGTTTGCAGTGCGGATTCAAAATAGCCAATAATACTGGCAGATAACAAGCTGACCAGTACCAAAATAATCAGCCAGGCAATCCTCTTATTAAACAACTCCCATAAACTGGCTTCCCGGTATGTATTTTTAAGTGGTGTTACGGCGGCGGTCTTATGAAAGTCCTCGGTAGCTTCCTCTTCCGCAACGTCCATAATATCGTCAGCAGTTACGATACCCAGCAGCACTCCCTCCGAATCTACTACCGGCAATACAAAAAGGTCGTAGTGCTGCAGGACATGTACTGCCTCTTCACGGTCTTCAAAGGCCGCAATACTGACAAAAGTGTGATCCATGAGGTCAGATACCCTGGCATCCGGCTGACTGAGAATAAAGCGGTGCAAATCCAGAGAATCCAACAGTTTCCATTTATCATCCGTGACGTAAATGACATTTAACGTCTCGCTGTCTTTGCCTTTGAGCCGGAAATGTTGTAAAGACTGCTCTACAGTCCATTCCGGTCGGACAGCAACATAATCCGGGGTCATCAAACGCCCGACACTTTCCTCCGGATAACCCAACAAAAATCTGGTTTCCTTTATATCCTGGGGACTCAGCAGGTTAAGCAGTTTCTGCGTAACTTGCCCCGGTAATTCTTCAAAAAGGGTAGTACGATCATCTGGGCGTAAATTGCTTAATAAGTTGCGGGTTTCTTCATCAGTTAATTCCTTCAGCAATGCATTGCGAAGTTCGGGGATCATATAAGAAAATACTTCGGAAGAAATCGTACGGGGCAATACTCTGAAGAGCATCACTCTTTCGCTTTTGCTGAGTTCCATTAACAAGTCGGCAATATCTGGTATGGGCACGTCTTTTAATTTTTCTTTGAGCATCTGCCACTGCTGCTCCTGAATCAATTGTTTGAAGTTAATTTCTTCGTGTTCGATCATGCCCATCCTCCTTTTGATATCGTATTCAGTTCTTCCAAAAGGTTACCTATCATATTATCACTGCAATTGGAATTCCTGTAAACAAAAAATATTTATAGAGTTATGAGCCGATGTGCTTCCATAAGTTTTTCAGTGATGGTAAACATATTGGTGACCGATCCCACTCGCAATTTATCACTTAAATGATAGTAGTCCAGACAGGTTCCACAGGAAAGCACTTCGATATGCCTTTCTTCCAGGGATCTGATATACTCCAAGACCTCAGATCCTTCGGTAGTAAGCAATACTCCGCTGTTCATAAATATTAATACCCGGAACGCCCCTTCCATCTGGGTAAGGGTATACATAAAACTCTTCATTAAGATTCCGCCCAGGGTATCATTTCCTCTTCCCATTACATTACTGGTAATCAGAATTGTCGCATTGGCATTGCCTGACTGGGCTATGTTCAAATCATCCATCACTGATTCATCTTTTAATATACTGATATAAAATTGCCCTGCTTTTTCATCTACGCTGGCAGTCAGCTGCATGGATCGGGCCAATTTAGACACATTTTCCAAGGCCGTTACATTATCAACAATGGTTACCACTTCATCAACTTCACTATCGATTAAAGCCTGGCGGGTCAAAATCACCGGCTGCGGACAGGTTAGCCCCCTGGTATCAACGATCTTTTTCAATATACTCAACTCCTTTTGGAATTTTTAAAATTTTATTACAATAATATTATTTTTGACCTAGGTATGCAAAGCTCCTCCAAAGTTAAAACAAATACTTTATTTTTCATTCAAAAAGCAAAAACCCAAGGATGAGTGGTTTGTCCGCCAGAAAACCGGGGCAATAAAATGCAGCCCGTGAGGGCTGTAGTTAGATCCGGTAAAATTGTGTAAACTTATGATCTGCCGGCAAAACCATGATAAATCAAGGCACCAGGTTGCAATATCAGGCTGTCAGGTATCACATCTACTCGATCATCCCCATCGCCCGATAGGTTTCTTCATTTAACTCCCCGTTGACCGGCAGGCCGTGCCATACTTGAAAATATTTTACCGCCAGTTCGGTCATATTGCCAAAGCGCCCGTCGGCATGATCAAACTCAAATCCCAGTTCCTTTAATCTGCTCTGCACATATACCACTTTCTGCCCGCTGTCTTTTTTCTTTAATTTTTGGGGGGTAAAATTTTTCGGAAAGATTTGCCCGTCTTCCACTATGCGCACCCGGGTGCCAACCGATACCAATGGGTATAATTCCTCCACTTGCTGATTGAACATGCGAATACAGCCGTGGGAGGCATAGCTGCCAATCGAACCCGGTTTATTGGTTCCATGGATCCCATATATTCCCCATGGTACATTAAGGCCCATCCAGCGTGTGCCAAATCCATTGCCCCAGTTTAAGGATTTATGAACAATCTTCCATTCCCCCAGCGGCGAAGGAGTCTTGCTTTTACCAACTGCCACCGGGAATTCCTTTACCACCTTGTCATTTTCATAAAGGGTCAATCTGCGGGTGGCAATATCGATAACGATCAGCAGTCTCTTCTTATTTTCCTGAGGTTTATCAGTAAATACACTTAAGGAAGGATCACCGGATAAATTCATTAATCTTTCCCAGGTCGCTCTGGTGACAATGCTGCTGTCTTCAAGCCCCTCAGCGTTATTGAACATCCGCACCATTAAACAGGTTTCCGGTGAATAGATCCCGTTAACCGTTAGTTCGTAACCCAATTCTTTTAACCGTGCCTGCAGCATCCAAACTGCTTCCCCGTGTAAACGGGGATCGTTTAAGTAAAGCACCGGAAAATCCGTATTATCTATAGGGTATTCAGCCAGCATGGTTTCCTTCTGCACTGTCTGACCAGCCAAGCTGCTTGGCGGCGTGGAGAACATCGTGCAGCATAACATCACTAACAAAAATACTGTTATTTTTTTGTTCACAGGCAGACCTCCTGCTTTAACCTTTTAAATCTATAATATGTAGCCTGCCGTTTAATTATAAATAACAAAAAATCCCGCTTAGAAAAGCAGGATCCTTTATCAAAACCATGTGTAAAAATATTTTACCCTGGCAGTTTAACTCAGATTCACCGTACTTTCTGTCTTCGCAGCCTTCCTCTCCCGCTTGCCAAGCAACATGGATACGATGGCGAAGACTGCACCTGCCAGTAAAATGATGGTAGCACCGGAAGGCAGGTCAAAATAATAGGAAAGAAATAATCCGCCGCTGGTAAAAAACATCCCCAGCATAATTGCGATTCCCATCATATTTGCAAGACTGCTGGTAAATCTGCCTGCAGTTGCTGCAGGGATCGTGAGCAAAGCGATTACCAGGATGATCCCAACTGCTCTGATCAAAACGATAATGGTCAATGCGATCAGCACCAACAATACAAGATTGAGCAGTCTGGTATTAAGTCCTGAGGCCCGGGCAAATTCTTCATCAAAAGCCACCGCCTTAAAATCTTCATAAAAAGCGATAACAGTCAGCACGATGATCAGATTGAGAACCAGCAAAAGCCAGATGTCCATCACCGGCACCACCAGAATATTTCCGAACAAATAGCTCATCAGGTCCGTGGTATAACCGGGGGACAAGCTGACAAAAACGATCCCTAAAGCCATGCCTGCAGCCCACATTACACCTATCAATGTATCACTTCGCTGGCCGGACTTCTCATTAACGATCCCCATACCTATGGCAGATAAGATGGTAAATCCCAAAGCGCCCAGCATCGGATTGATCCCCAGGAAATATCCCAGCCCGATCCCCCCGTAGGCCGTATGTGCTATGCCTCCGCTGATAAACACGATCCTTTTGATCACCACATAGGTACCTATTACCCCGCAGGATAAAGATGCCAGGAGTCCTGCCAGCAAAGCATTGCGCATAAACTCATAACTTAAGATTTCCACTATCCCACCACCCCATCATGCGGCGCCAATACCCTATGAGGAACGCCATGAGCAATTAAATGCACCGGACAATTATAGGCATGTTCTATCATTTCTTCATTGAGTTCCTTGGCATGCTGATAAAACAGCTGCTGATTCAAACAGGCAATGGTTTTTACATAAGCGGAAAGGGCGCTGATATCATGTGATACCAGTATTATGGTAATTTCCTGATTCAGTTCCTGGAGGATATCATAAAATCCTGCTTCGAATCGGCTGTCAACCGAGGCGGTTGGTTCATCCAGCAGAAGGATCTGTGGTTTGGCAGCCAGCGCTCTGGCAACCAGAACCCGCTGACGCTCGCCACCGGAAAGTTGCCCAATCTGACGATTCTTAAGCGTATCCATTTCCACTCGCTGCAAAGCTTCAAGGGCTATTTCTTTATCTTCCCGGGAATAGCGCCGGCCGCTTTTTTGTCCGATCCGCCCCATAAGCACCACTTCCCACACACTAATGGGAAAATCCCGGTCAAATACTGCATATTGGGGGACATAACTGATCAAATGGCGTGCCTGCTTATGGGGAAGGCCCATTATCGAAATCTTCCCCTGATCGGGCTCGATCAAGCCTAATATGGTTCTGAGCAAAGTAGATTTTCCGCCGCCATTGGGCCCGATGATCCCGATAAAATCTCGTTCATATACAGTCAGATCGATTTTATTCAGGACCGGGGTCCCGTTAAAGCTGACAGACAAATTACTGATCTCGATCACTTTATTGGTTTCAAGCTGCACACTGCTGCTTTGCATCCTATTCCTCCTGATCACTTAAAACCTGTTTAAAAACCGCTGCCGCTTCCCGCATTCCTGCAATATAATCTTCCGGCAGCGGATCAATCATCTTCACTTCGCCCTGCAGTTGTTTGGCAATGGTTTCCGCACTGCGTGTACTGTGCTGGGGAGAGGCTATCACCGCGGTAATCCCCTCTTGCTTTGCTTCTGCAATGATTTGTGCCATTTCTTTTGCAGTCGGTTCTTTCCCCTCTTTTTCAACGGCCATTTCATGCAATCCGTAATCCTCGGCAAAATATCCCCAAGCAGGGTGGTATACTAAAAAAGCATCCCTCTTCCGGTCTGCCAGAAGCAATTTAATATCCTTATCCAACTTTTCCAATTCGGCTATATAAGTGTTCAGGTTTTTATCATACATTTCTTTATGGGCAGGGTCGATCTCACTTAAACCTGTACAGATGATCCGGGCTTGTTCCTTGACTAATACAGGAGATAACCAGACATGGGGGTCATGATGATGTGCTTCTTCCCCCTCCGCATATTCCCGGTCTTCTGCCGTATCAATGACCGGCATATCCGGATTGGCTGAGCGAATGCGTTCCAGGGAGATCTGTTCAAAAGGAATGCTGCCTATGGTAAAATAGACGTCCGCCTGGCTTACTTCCTGGATCTGCCGTGGACTCATTTCATAATTTTCCGGGTTGGCTCCCGGCGGGATCAAAACATTGACTTCCACTTGCTCTCCGCCAATGCTTTTTACAAAATCAGCCTGCGGTAAAATACTTACTAAAACCTTGACCGGTTCCGATGGATCGATTTGGCTCCCGGTATGCTCAGCTGTTTGACTGCAGCCAGCCGCAACAACTGTCATAATGACAGCCATGATTATAATTAAAGCCTTCCTGTACATGATCCTATCCCCTGCTTATTCTCTTATTTTCAATACTTAATTATAACCTATCCGGTCAAAATCAAAACAATTATCTGTTTGAGCCGGGCCTTCTATTTATTACTGCTGATCCTGCTTTGCAGTTCCATGATATCAGTAACCGGCTGCTGGCAGGCATAATTCTCACAAATATAAGC
>DBRM01000026.1 GCA_002305965.1 Syntrophomonas sp. UBA1368 | reverse complement strand
CTCTATTTTGTAGGTCGCAAAAAAGATATTATACGTCGCAGCGGAGAGAACATATCCGCAGTTGAAATAGAAAATATTATAATGAGCCATCCCAAAGTAATGGAGGCAGCAGCCATTGCGGTTCCGGATGATATCAGAGATGAAGAGGTCAAGGTATATGTTGTGCTTACAGAGGGTGAGACACCCGAATCTGTGCCCCCCGAAGAGATCATTTCCTGGTGCAGTGAAAGATTGGCAAAATTCAAAATTCCACGTTATCTCGAATATCGCGATAGTTTACCCAAAACAGCGACCCAGAAAATACAAAAAAATGTTTTGAAACAGGAAAAAAGTGATCTTATCTCAGATGCGTGGGATAGATTTAATAATGGTTGACATATAGTCTATTCGTAAGCGTCAAACAGTCCAGTGTGAATGCGTGCATTACAAATCCTCCTCAACTGGAAGCTTGGGATACTGCCTGCCTGCCTGCCTGTGCCCCGAAGGGGTATGCCCCGAAGGTGTATGCCCCGAAGGTGTAGGCGCCGAGTGACACGGGGGACTGTCCCTCGTGTCCGCAGCGAAGCGGAGGCCGGAGGGAAACACAGGGACTGTCCCCTCTGTCACGGCGTAGGGTCTGTCATCATGCTTTCCTCCATCAAAAACGGAAGCAAAAAGAACGTCCCCCTGCTTCCTTGATTCTGACAGGATTATAGTTATATTTGAAGAATTTTACATTATATCTTAATTATTCATTTCGGTACAAATTGAAAACCACATCAAAGGCTTTGATTTTTATGCAGCCAAAGACTTAGCAATGGCTAATGAAGCAGATTATGGTTTCATGGTCTGGAACGGCACGAGTAAAGGGACACTAAATAATATCATTAACTTAACATTGTTAAATAAAAAAGTTCTGGTTTACTACACTCCCGACAAGAAGTTTTATGTACTAAAATCGATTGATGATGCGAAGGAGTTACTAGGCAAAAATGATGATGTTACAGCAAAACAATTTTTTATAGATCAATTATCAAAAAGTAATAATATTACATTGCCTATTTAGATACTCAAGATGATACCTACAAAAAAGTTGACACTACCCAACCGCCTGCCTGCCTGCCTGTGCCCTATAGGGTATGCCCCGAAGGGGTATGCCCAGAATGGGTCTGCCCTATAGGATATCCCCCTGCTTCCCCTATACTTCTGTCCCCAGGCAGCACTTCTTATATTTCTTCCCGCTGCCGCAGGGGCATGGATCATTCCTGCCAACTTTCTTTCCGGTCTTAAAGTCGTAAATATCAGCTTTTTTAAACTTAAAAGGTTGATCAGGAAGTGTTCGTAAATGGTACTTTTCATGTTTCTCAAAAAGCTCTTCAGGTGTATGGCCATTGTTCTCCCATAGCCTGGTGTTATTGGCCAGTTCCATGATCAGCTTAATGACCTCGTTGACCTGCTTTTCACTCTTGAAATCTACACTTCTGGTAGTAAACACCTCAAATACTTCCTGTAACGAAAATTCAAACTGGCATATCCCCTGAACTTCCTCACAGAGCATCTCCGCCGCCAATTCATCACCATCAAAAAAATGCCTGGCTGCATAACTCAGCAATGCCCTGTACTGCTTGGTCACTTCAAAGTAAGAATCTTCTTTATACTTTAGGAGCTCTTCCTGGGCTGGAATATAAAAGGGCTTACCTTTGCGCTGTTTTAGCTGATTCTCGAAGTTGCCAAATACCATGATCGTCTCATGAACGAAATAACTGCCATGAATCTTTACGAAGTTATCAGCTAAATCCTTTGGCCGATCATTCATGATGTCATCAAGGACTATGATATCGATCTTTTCTTCATTTTGCAGGTTAAATATCTCCGCCGCTTTATCCTTATGAACCAGGCCGTAAAGATGGGTCAGAGAAATGATGTAATCGACCATAGTTTTATAAAATAATTGTGATTTTCCAGCTGATATATCCTTTTCATTCATATTTACTCATCCATCCTCCTGTGCCTGTCATCTGCTCGTTCACCTGATCTTCCTCAATTATACCATCCCGGTCCGGCATTCAACTTTGCGATTGGGACCTGTGCCCTATAGGGTATCCCCAGCGTTAAACCTCTCATGCAAAAGGAAGCAAATAAAACGTCCCTCTGCTTCCCCAAAATTTCTACCGCATCACCTAAAATATAACTTAAATACAATAAGTTTAATATTATTAGAAGGATATTCCTCCATTTTGCAGTAATTATATCATAAAGGAGTCGATCATATGCCACATAACAGTATTTTGCCTGAAGCAATCAAGAATAAATATTCAAGAGAAATTACTTTTATCAGAAGCTGTGCTCATTCTGGTAATATTAAAATATCGAATCATTGTTATGAACAAATGTCCGAAAGAAATATTCGTGTAAAAGATGTATATAATAGTATAAAGAATGGTGTTATACTAGAAGTCCAGACAAATGAACGCGACACAAAAATTTTGTTTCAAGATTGTTCCAGTCAACCTCCATATTTTTTTGTTTCTGTGGCAGTAAAACCTTCATTGGGTTTATGTGTCACAGCTTATTTACCAGATACCAGCATCTGGCGTTTGGAATCAAATACTCAATGGAGGAGGAAGTAACAAGTGTTTGATGTATGTTATGAATGCGATGGGAAACTAATTGCACAGACAGGTACTGTATTTGGATATTGGGGTAATACCAAAATTGAATTTACAGGACTGCCCAGATATCAATGCAACAACTGTGATGAAATTTATTTAGATGAAAAAATCGCAGTATTAACTCAGGAGATAACAAAGGCCTTTAGCGATTTAAATGAAATACCGGAAGTACTGGATATAAGCGATTGTTATGAGACATTAGTGGATCACCTTGACGATGCCTACGACATAATCAAGCAAAAGAAAGTACAAGTAATAAAAGTTAATCAAAACTATATCATCAATTGCAAAGATGTTAATTCATTATTTAATA
>DBRM01000031.1 GCA_002305965.1 Syntrophomonas sp. UBA1368 | reverse complement strand
GCTAAGATGTCAGCTACTTTAATAACGGGCCTTTCCTGCAGCCACACCGCAACATCCTTTTTTAAAGCTTCAAAAATGATCATCGAGTTGTCGGCGAAAACTCGATTACGAACTTCCAGGCTATGGGGGATGACCCTGCCTCCCATATTGACCTCGCAGATATTCTTATTCCACAGGATTGCCCGGGTAAGCAGCCAGAAGTCGATGCCCGCCCCCTGGATCTCTTCTCCCCAAAACCGGGCTTCGTGTGCCAGTTCTTCGGCAAAATCATGTGAAATTGCATATATCCCGCCCAAAGGGTCTCCCAGCCTGAATCCGTAAAAAGCTTCCAAAACAGGTGCAGCCAGCATATGAGCAATACTATCAATCCCGATATGACGTCTCAGACTCCCCAGGACCAGGTCATAAGGCCCCTGAATTGGGGTAAAAAGGCTGTCCAGCCAGCTGTCTTCTATACCCGGTCCTGTTTCATTTGCCATCTTCGCACTGAACAAGAGCAAATCAGCATCCAATCGCTTGCTGATTTCAATGATGGCTCGCACACTGGTACCCCGTCCGCTTATTTCCTCAGGCAATAAAAACTGCAAATGTGGATGCTGCAAGTTCATGCTGTTCAACATCTCAAGGGTTTTACCGGCCGAATGATCTCCCACACATATGATCAACTGCCGTTTCCCCATCCAGGTCTTTAACACCCGATCAACAGAGCAAAGGAGCTCAACCAAATGTTCCTCTTCATCAATGAAAGGGATGCCGATGATTAAGTCATAATTGCTGTAATTGGCTAATTGCGGCATAATGTCAAGGATGGATCGATCAAAAATTTCTTCCCGGTTTATTTGTATCAATTTAGCTCCTCCAAACAATAAAGCGTCTCTCCATAATTATGCTCAATTCTTCTTCATTATATTTAACAGGGCTTTTAAAAAACCGGTGAAAAAAAGAGAGATTTATTAAACCAATCTCTCCTTAAATATACTTATAGATTATGTTGTCAGGCTAATAAAGTTTCCAATTCATCGACCAAACGGCTGAAATATTTCAAGGCTGATTCCACCGGCTCAGGTGTATTTAAGTCTACTCCGGCTTTTCTGAGAATATTCAACGGGTAATCAGAACTTCCCGCTCGTAAAAAAGCCATATATCGATCCAAAGCTGCCGGCCCATCCTCTAAGATCTGCTCTTTTAATGCAGTGGCAGCAGCAAAACCGGTAGCATATTTGTAAACATAAAAAGCAGAATAGAAATGAGGAATCCGTGCCCATTCTATATCGATTTCGGCATCCAGAACCACCTCATTTCCGAAGTAAAGTTGGTTCAGTTCACGATATATCTTGCTTAGCAGCTCCGGTGTAAGAGCTTCCCCTCGTTCGACGGTTTCATGAATGATTTTCTCAAATTCCGCGAACATCGTCTGGCGATACATGGTGCCCTTAAATTGTTCGAGATAATGGTTGATCAGATATACTCTATCTTCCGGCTTTTCACTCTCCGCTAATAAATGATCGATCAAAAGCGATTCATTCACCGTAGAAGCCACTTCAGCCAAAAAAATGCTGTATTGGCTGTATATAAAAGGCTGGGTCTGATTGGAATAATAACTATGCATAGCATGGCCTAATTCATGAGCCAGGGTAAAAACATCATCCAGTTTGTTATCATAATTCATGAGAATAAAAGGATGGGTATCAAAACTCCCCCAGGAATATGCCCCGCTGGTTTTGCCTTCTTTTTCATAAACATCGATCCACCCGCCATTGAACCCTTCCCTGATTATATCCCCGTATTCTTTGCCCAGAGGTTCCAATCCCTTTAAAACCATTTCCCTGGCAGTATCATATTCGATCTCTTTAGGCCTTTCTTTGACCAACGGAGTATAGATATCATACATATGGAGCTCATCCAGTCCCAGTACCTTTTTACGTAAACGCAAGTATTTATACATTGGTTCCAGATTATTGTGTACTGCCGTGATCAGATTGTCATAAACATCCGGGGAAATATTGTCGCTGTCCAGCGCCCCGATTAACGCGGAAGGATATTTTCGCACCCGGGCATAGAATATATCTCTTTTTACACTGGCGTTGATCGTAGCTCCCAGGGTATTTATTAATTTCCCATATGAACTGTAAAGACTTTGAAAAGCAGCCTTCCTGACTTCACGGTTCGGGCTTTCCATGAAACGGCCGAATTTCCCTTTGGTCATCTCTGTTTCCTGGCCGTTTTCATCCTTGATCGGCGGGAATTTTATATCAGCATTATTGAGCATGCCAAAAATATTTTTCGAAGCCATGGAAAGCTCTGCCGTTTCTGCCAGCAGTTTTTCTTCCGCCTGAGACAGGACATGCTGCTTTTGCCGGTTCAATTCTTCCAGATAATGAGTATAAAGTTTAAGCTCCTCTGTCTCTTCCAGAAACTTTTCGATTTTTTCGTCCGGAATACTTAATATTTCGGGAATAATAAAGGCTGCCGCACTGCTGGCCTGTACGCCAAGGCTTTCTGCCCGGTCAAACATAGACTGGTAATAGGAATTGGTATTATCCTCGTCCTGGCGCATTTTGGCGTAAACATAAACATTGTCTGCCATGCGTTCCATTTTCTCGGTCAGGGCAAGAACTTCATAAAGCCTGGAACCTGTTTCGCTCAATCTACCTTGATACGTCCCTAATTGGACACTGATTTGCTGGACCTGCCTGAAGTCTTCTTCCCACTTTTGCTCATCGTCATATATATCTTCCAATTGCCAGTGATAACGTTTATCTTTTTCACTCCATTGTTCTTTTGATTTTTCCACTTTGCCTTATCCTCCTTATGCAAACTAAACTCATTATACCTTGTAATCAGCCAAATACCTTACTATCTTTACCAATAATCTGTAAAATATAAAGCAAAAGCGACGGCACTTTAATGCCATCGCTTTTTTCTCATACAATATTCTTATAAATAAACGATTCCTTTTTTTTCATCGGCTTTCTTTTTCAGCAAGTGAAAGACCATCCCTATTGCCAGCAAACATGCACCAATTATGTCAGTAGTAAAACCTGGGTCGATCAATAGCAGGCCGCCGGCTAAAAAGCATAGCCGGTCGATCCACCCGGTTTTTGTAGAGAAAAACCCAAATACTGCTGCTGATACTGCAGTCATACCGGTAACGGAAGTCACAAGCAGTATTAATATCTTAGGCAAAGTAACATCTATTAACAATAATGCCGGTGAAAACACAAATATATATGGAATAATAAAAGCTCCAATTGCCAGCATGGATGCTCTTATTCCTGTCATAAATGGATTGCCGCGGGCAATACCTGAGCCGGCGAAAGCTGCCAGGGCTACCGGCGGGGTAATGTCAGCAATTATACCAAAATAGAAAGTAAACAGATGGGCCGCCAAAACCGGCACTCCTAATTGAATGATTGCTGGGGCAGCAATGGTTGCAGTAATAATATAGTTGGCCGTAGTCGGTACTCCCATGCCCAAAATTATGGAAGTGATCATGGTGAAAAATAGTGTGGGCAATAAGTATCCCCCAGCCAGATCGATCAAAACCGATCCTAATTTAAGTCCGAGACCGGTTTTGGTAACCACACCGATAATAATTCCGGCGCAAGCACAGGCGATAATTACGCCCAAAGCGCTTCTTGCTCCGTCAGCCAGGCCTTTAATGATATCCTTAACTGACATACGTGTGGAAGCTCTGAACATGGAAGCCAAAATGGTCAGGGCAATAGCCCACAGTGCAGCCCGCATTGGTGTATAACCTGCCACCAGTAAATAAATGATGGCTATTAAAGGTAAAGCTAAATGGCCCCTATCAAGTAAAATTTTCCCGACCCGGGGCAGCATATCCCGCGGAATACCTTTTAAACCGTGTTTTTTAGCCTCCAGATGGACTCCGATCATAATCCCTGTAAAATATAGAAGTGCAGGAATCGCTGCTGCTTTAGCGATGTCAATATAAGGTACTCCCACCATTTCAGCCATCAAAAATGCTGCCGCCCCCATAATCGGCGGCATCAATTGCCCGCCGGTCGAGGCTGCAGCTTCGACTGCTCCGGCGAATTCCGGTTTATAACCCAATTTTTTCATCATGGGTATGGTAAAGCTTCCTGTTCCCACTACATTAGCAACAGAACTGCCAGACACTGTTCCCATCAGAGCGCTGGATAATACAGCTACTTTTGCCGGACCTCCACGTGCCCATCCGGCGATTGCATTGGCGAGATCGATAAAAAACTGCCCCAACCCGGACTTTTCCAAATAGGCGCCAAATAATATGAACAGAAAGATAAAGGTAGCGGAGACACCCAGCGGGATGCCGAAGATTCCTTCAGTGGTAAAATAAAGATGCTGTACCATCATTTCCGGACTAACACCCCGGTGGGCAAAAGTACCAGGGATATCAGGCCCCGCAAAAGCATAGAGCAAAAACAGGACTGCGATGGTTACGATCGGCCAGCCAACCACCCGGCGGGCAGCTTCCAAAACCATCAGTACGCCTATCGCTCCAATGATCATGTCATTTGTAGTCATCAATCCCGCCCGTAAGACCAGTTGAGGATAAAAAGCAACTATATAAAGAGGCATTAAAGCTGCAACGACTGCCAGAACGACATCGATCCAGTGTAAATGCTCACGTGACCAGTTTTTTCGGCTGGGAAATAATAAAAAGACTAAAGCCATAGCAAAAGAAAGATGCACAGCTCTTTGCAGATGAGCATCCAGAGAACCAAAAATTGCCGTATAGAGCTGAAATAAGGAAAAACTTATCGCGATCAGGCCAACGATCCAACGTACCGGCCCTTCGAAAATACGAAAATCAGATTCCCGGTCATATTGGGCCAGAAACTTTTGCATATCGATTTCTTCTTTTATGTGCCCCGCAGCTGCTTCATTATTTATTGCCTCGTTATTAAGATCCTTCTGCTCCAAAGCTAACTTCCTTTCCGAAATTGATATTGAATCAATTGAATCAGTGTACATTTTTCTATTTTCACGACTGCGATTTGACCATCTGCGAAATAATTGCTGAAAAGAAATTTTTTGCCTTCGGCTAATAAAGTATGCCTGGTAAAGGCAAGGGGTACATAACTGATCTTTTCAAAAGACCTATCCATTCCAGAGAGGCGGTAAACGCCCTGATCATTCACGAGTTGACCCTCCTCCGGTAAAAAAGGAGTACCAACTCCTAAAGATCTAAATTCAGTCTCGATAAGCACTATTTTATTATCCGGTGCAGGAATAAAATGTTCCTGCACCGGTGTCTTGTTAACTGAATGTAAATACTCAACCGTAAATTCTTTTTCCTTAAACAGCGGTACCAACAATCCGATTGTTCCATCCTGCTTGCTCAAGACTAATGTTGGAACACTTATTAATACTAACAGAATTATTATTAAGATGACTGCCCTGGTTATTATATACCACTGTCTGGAAATCATGATATTG
>DBRM01000018.1:4706-6499 GCA_002305965.1 Syntrophomonas sp. UBA1368 | reverse complement strand
TGTCACTTATAAATGTCTCCAATCTTACCTTCAGCTACGACGGTGGATTTGAAAAAATCTTTGAAAATGTCAGCTTTCAGATCGATACTGATTGGAAGCTTGGTTTCACTGGAAGAAATGGCCGCGGGAAAACCACTTTTTTAAATCTTCTGATGGGGAAATACGATTACAGCGGCAGTATATCAGCCAGTGTGTCCTTTGAATATTTTCCTTACCAAGTCAAGGATGAGCAGATGAATACAGCCGAAGTCATTAATACTGTTGTTAACGGCTATCAGGATTGGCAGCTTAAAAGAGAGCTGAATCTGCTGGAAGTGTCACACGATGTATTGAACCGTCCGTTTAATACGCTTTCTAACGGCGAGCAGACCAAGGTGCTTCTGGCGGCTCTGTTCCTGAAGGAAAATGGATTTTTGCTTATAGATGAGCCTACCAATCATCTGGATATGAACGGACGAAAGATCGTAAGCGAATACCTGCGCGGCAAGCACGGATTCATACTGGTTTCTCACGATCGGGCATTTTTGGACAACTGCATTGATCATATTCTATCGATCAATCGAGCCAATATTGAGATTCAAAAAGGAAATTTTTCTTCATGGCTGCACAATAAAGAGCTCCAGGATGAGATGGAAATATCCCGGAATGAAGTACTAAAAAAAGACATAAGAAGGCTGGAAACTTCCGCCCGGCGGGCAGCTGATTGGTCTGGCCGGGTAGAAAAATCCAAAAAAGGCCAGCGTGTTTCCGGAATAAAGCCTGATAAGGGTTACATTGGGCATAAATCCGCCAAGATGATGAAGCGCTCCAAGACGATCGAAAGCAGAGTTCAGACTGCCATTGAAGAAAAATCATTACTGCTGCAAAATATCGAAACAACCTCATCCTTAAAGATCCATCCTTTAAGGTATCATACCGATCGCATGGTAGACTTGGAGGATATCAGCATTATTTTCGGAGAACGCAAAATATGCGAAGGGGTCAGTTTCAATATTCAATCAGGGGACAGAATTGCTTTGTGCGGGAAAAATGGCTCCGGCAAATCAAGCATCGTCAAGCTTATTCTGGGAGAATCCATTCCATATCAAGGCGTAATAAGAATAGGAAGCAGATTAAAGATTTCATATATCAGTCAGTCCACTTATGGTCTGGCAGGAGACCTGACTGATTATGCCAGAGGCTACGGCATTGATCACACACTATTTAAAACCATTCTCCGCAAGCTCGATTTTTCAAGAGATATGTTCGCCATGAACATCAAGGACTTCAGTGACGGGCAGAAGAAAAAGGTCATGATTGCACGAAGTCTGTGCGAATCAGCCCATTTGTACATCTGGGATGAGCCGCTCAACTATATTGACGTCATATCCAGAATGCAGATCGAGGACCTGATCAGATACTATGAGCCGACTCTTCTGTTCATTGAACATGACCGTGCTTTTTGTGATAACATTGCAACCAAAATGATTGAGTTATAATAATAAAGCTCAATTACATGATTGACAAAACATCTTCCTATGGTTATATTTATTTATAATTTCAAATTGCAAAGGCATTGACGGAGAGAGTACGTTTCAGCCGAACGTTTAAGCGAGCCGGAGACGGTGCAAGTCCGGTACCAGTAGTCTGAACCCGAAAATCACTCCTGAGCTGCGGACCGAACGATTGCTCCAGTAGGCTCCGACGGTTTTCCCCCGTCACCGGGAACGCATATGATGGTATGTTTGTATTAATGGGTGGTATAGCGAATGTCTTTTCAGGCTTTCGTCCCTTTACGGGACGAAAGCTTTTTT
>DBRM01000018.1:0-4604 GCA_002305965.1 Syntrophomonas sp. UBA1368 | reverse complement strand
AATCGTATCAGTGAAAAACGCTGTACGATCCATTCCAACATTTATGATCCGGACTTTGTGGTAGTGGTCGATGAAAGTCTGCTGGACAGTGTGGATGTTGCAGGAGGGCTGAAAGCGGACGGAGCGATCATCATTAATACGCCAGATGCTCCTGGTAAGATGCGCGAGAAGCTGAGAGGATGGAACGGTAAAGTTTACACTATTGATGCCCGCCGTATATCGGAAGAAATATTGGGCAGGTATTTTCCCAATACACCAATGCTGGCAGCGATAGTCAAGGTGAGCGGCGTTTTGGAAATCGAGCGTTTTTTAACCGATATTGAAGCGTCCTTTCAACACAAATTTGCTGCCAAGCCGCAGGTCATCGAAGGCAATATGGCTGCGCTGAAAAAATCTCTGGAGGAGGTGCAGGTAGGATGATTTATGCAAAGGATATCAATGAACATACTCCCTGGCAGGATCTGACTCCCGGCGGAGAGATATATGAACCGGGGACTGCACGAGCATTCGATACAGGTACCTGGAGGACTGATACCCCAGTATTTGATGCGGAAGCATGTAAACATTGCATGCTTTGTGTCCCCTTCTGCCCTGATAGTGCGATTCCTGTAAAAGACGGGAAGCGGCTGGATTTTGATTATATGCACTGTAAAGGCTGCGGGGTCTGTGCTGAAGTATGTCCTTTCCCGGTTATAACAATGGTAAGTGGAGGTGCAGCCAAATGAGTAACCGTCTTTCCGGCAACGAGGCTGTAGCATATGCATTGAGACAGATAAATCCTGATGTTATGGGGGCTTTTCCTATCACCCCTTCCACTGAAATACCTGAATACTTCGCGGAGTATGTGGCTAACGGCGAAGTCGATACAGAATATGTAACGGTTGAATCTGAGCACAGTTCCATGTCCGTATGTATTGCAGCCCAGGCAGCGGGTGCCCGATCTGTAAATGCTACTTCATCCTGCGGACTGGCACTGATGTACGAACTTTTGTATGTAGCAGCATCATGCCGTCTTCCCATTACACTGGCCTGCGTCAACCGGGCTCTTTCAGGACCTATCAATATCAACAACGACCATTCGGATTCTATGGGAGCCCGTGACACAGGCTGGATCCAAATCTATGCGGAAAACAATCAGGAGGCTTATGACAATATGCTCATGGCCATGCCCATTGGAGAGACTCCTGGTGTACGTTTGCCGGTGATGACCTGTATGGATNNGGATGGCTTCATTACCAGTCATGCAGTTGAGAATATTGAGCTTCTGGATACAGAAGTTGTACGCAAGTTCATAGGGGAATATCAACCGGAACATTATCTGCTGAAAAAAGAAAACCCGCTGGCAGTCGGACCCTATGATGTAAGTCCATATTATATGGAACATAAAGTCCTTCAGGCGGAGGCAATGAAAGCGGCCAAAGCAAGGATAATAGAGGTTGCTGCAGAGTTTGAAAAGATCTCTGGCCGTCGTTATGGCTTGCTTGAAGAATATAAGATGGAAGATGCTGAATTGGCACTGGTCCTGATCGGCTCGACTGCCGGCACTGCCAAAGCGGCCATCGATAAGCTGCGGGAATCAGGAGTCAAGGCCGGGCTGGTTAAAATCAGAGTCTTCCGCCCTTTCCCCGCGGAGGAACTGGCACGGGCACTGGCAGGCACCAGGGCTGTTGCGGTAATGGATAAATCCGAGGGCTTTTCAGCGAATGGCGGACCTATATTTGCTGAGACCCGCAGTGCTTTGTATGACTTAAAAGAGCGGCCATATTTGATCAATATTGTTTATGGCCTGGGGGGCCGGGATGTTAAGACCACAGATATAGAAAAAGTATTTGGACGGCTGGCGGATATTGCTGTGACTGGTGAAACAGGACCAGTATATACTCATATGGGCCAGAGGTCGAAGGAGGAGAAAATATGAGCACGGTATATAACTTGAAAAGGGAAGTTGAAAAACCGGTACGTTTTACCGGAGGGCACCGGCTCTGTGCCGGCTGCGGCGCCGGGGTCATTGTAGCCGGGGTGCTGCGCGCCCTGGATCAGGAAGACCGGGCAGTGGTAGTCAATGCTACCAGTTGTCTGGAAGTCTCCACTTTTATGTATCCCTATACTGCCTATATGGATAGTTATATTCATTCAGCTTTTGAGAATTCTGCCGCAACCTGCTCTGGAGTAGAAGCCGCCTATAATGCACTAAAACGCCGCGGCAAAGTAGAAGGAACGGTTAAATTCATAACCTTCGCCGGTGATGGCGGCACATATGATATTGGCTTTCAATCCCTGTCAGGTGCCATGGAACGCGGTCATGACATGGTCTATGTATGCTATGACAACGAGGCTTATATGAATACCGGTATCCAGCGCTCGTCTTCAACGCCCCAATATGCCCGTACCACTACTTCACCCATCGGATCGGCGGGGCAGGGGAAGAAGCAGATTAAAAAAGATCTCACCGAGATCCTGGTAGCGCATGATATCCCCTATGCAGCTCAGACTGCTCCTATAGGAAATTTTAGGGATCTGCATACCAAGTCACACAAAGCCATTTATACAGCAGGACCTTGCTTTTTGAATATATTGTCCCCTTGTCCCAGGGGCTGGGACTATCCCATGGCCAAACTGGCCGAGATCACTCAGCTGGCAGTGGATACCTGCGTATGGCCCCTTTACGAAGTGGAAGAGGGGGTTTGGCGTTTAAGCTATATACCCAAAAAGAAACGGCCCGTAGAAGATTTCCTTCGTCCTCAGGGGAGATTCCGCCATATGTTTAAGCCTGGCAATGAATGGATGCTGGAAGCAGCGCAAGCTTTTGTGGATCAAAAATGGGAACGCCTGCTGGAACGTACCGGTGCTTAAACTTATTCCCAATGGGGAATAAATTGAAAAAATATGATATGATAACTCTTGAAAAGGGGGTTTTGCCTGTGGAACCAACAATGTTTACCAATGAGGTCATTCTATCCTGGCTGCAGTATTTTGCCCGGAACGTCGACATCAACCTGGCAAAACTGAAGATGCTGGACATCACCGGGAAGAATAAAAACCTGATCCCAACTGTAATGAGTAATAGAGCGGTATTGGTCTTTACGGATGCCGGACATCCGGATATATTCTATGACATGTGGAACGCAGAACTGGGGAACTGTGACATCTGGTATAATGAAGGTTCGGATCCAACCGGTGAAATTAAGCACGATAAAGTTTGTCACATGATCAACCGCGGCATCAATGCTTCTGCAGCGATGTTGATCATAAATCCCGATGCGGTCACCAATTACAAGATAGGGATGGAAAACAGTCGTTTTTCCTGCGGATCTGTTCAATATGTGTGCCGGGAAGTCCGGGCGGTTATTATGAATAAGCTTAATTTGGAGGATCGGGATAATATATGTATTATCTCCGGAGAGAGCATTGCCGTCGAAGCAGCAATGATCGCTGCTGAGGGCAGTGTGGTGGCGGTGGAGTATGACTGCCGGGACCGGGATACTATGAAAGAGAATATTATTAAATTCGGCTTAAACAACGTGACCATAGTGGAGTCTTTGGAAGAGGAAGTACTGCATACTCTTCCCATTCCTAACATTGCCTTTATTGTAGGCTCACCCAGGATCGGCACCGAAATAAAGAGTCTGCTGGCGGTCAATCCCGACATAGATTTCGTGATTTATACGCTGGACTTCGAAGTCTTAACTTCTCTTCCGGCTTTATTCAGGGAATACGGATTGAAGCGCACGGAAGCCATACATATAGAGGTATCCAGAGTTAACAGCAAGAATATGGTGGAGCCATTTCCTGCTCCCTGGCTCATCTCCGGCAAAAGAGTCAAGGAATAAGAATTGATTTATTTTCGGGTGTTGAGGGAATTAGGAGAATTCAAAAAATGAACATATAAGTTGAAGGTATACGGCCGGCGGCAGTATACCTTCTTACATTAGGCATTATAAAGTTTTGTCAGCGGTACTCTCTAATTGGTTATGGTTATGGAAGAACAATTGAAAGTGTTTGCGTAAGTGCCATTTGCCAGATTCAAAGTTGATTTGGTGACTTCAATCGCACCAGTCACTATGATATCATTTACCGAAACCACGCGTCCGGTAGTTTTGCTGACTTTTATCTGACAGGAAAGCTTCTGGTTGCTTAGTTCCATACCATAGCTGCTGTTTACATTGGCAGCGGCGTTGAAAATTGCCATTATGGAATCCGGACAATTGACCTCAGTCAATTGAATGTAGTAATAATTTGCATCTTCGCTCACAATGCCAGTTGAGACCAATTCTGCTCCCACACCGGAACCAGAGATTATTTCAGCAAAAGGAAACGCAGCTGCAGTAACATCTTTATCGGTTGTTTGGACCATCGGTGTAATTTTAACGGTTAATATTGAGCTTTCTTCTTTGGCAGCATTGATAGTGGTGGTTGCTGGTACCATTTTCACATTGTCGATGGTTACGTCACCGGCGACTTTGACACCGGGAACAATACCAGTGAAAGTTCCTTCGCCCTTTACCGGTACAAAGTTGGCGATTGCGGTTTCAATCAAACTAGTGGCAGTTACTGGTGGTCCCACAGCTTCTTTGATTTCCACTGTGTATTCAGCGGTTTTGCCT
>DBRM01000025.1 GCA_002305965.1 Syntrophomonas sp. UBA1368 | reverse complement strand
GCCATTTTTCCTTCTCACCTTTCCCATTAAAATTTGCCTAATTATGCAATTATATTTTAACCAATATAAATCTAAATTAAAAGGAGCAGGATGATCCCACTCCTTGGAATTTTAACTGGTAGCGGCGGAGGGATTTGAACCCACGACACTACGGGTATGAACCGTATGCTCTAGCCAACTGAGCTACGCCGCCGAATGGAGCCCTTAACCGGACTTGAACCGGTGACCTCATCCTTACCAAGGATGCGCTCTGCCGACTGAGCTATAAGGGCAATAGGTTGCCCTTTTATGCAGGACTACCGAATTGCAGTTGTTGATTTGTCCTCTTGCGGGCATATTATTTCATTCTTCTGCCTTCTTCGAGGACTTCCTTTATCTTATGTTCCCTGCGGGAACGTAATCATTTTGGCAGCACCCTACGGGCACTACCTATTTCAGTTTCCCTGCGGGAAATAATAATTTTGGTTGCGGGAGCCGGACTTGAACCGGCAACCTTCGGGTTATGAGCCCGACGAGCTACCAACTGCTCCATCCCGCGATGATCATAAAAAGAACTTTTTTCCATTGTACTCTATTTAGCCTGGTCTGCAATCATAAAAATGGTGGAGGGAGAAGGATTTGAACCTTCGAAGTCGTCGACAACAGATTTACAGTCTGCCCCCTTTGGCCGCTTGGGTATCCCTCCATGTAATTCTCTGGAGCCGAGCACAGGACTTGAACCCGCAACCTGCTGATTACAAATCAGCTGCTCTACCGATTGAGCTAGCTCGGCTCAGCAATAAATATTTTAACCTCTGTATACAGCAAAGTCAATAGCTTTTTATCGTCCTTAAATATTGCATCGCAGAGGTTTTAAATATACCTGTTAAATATAGATCAAAAAAGCACATCCTATGATGTGCTTTCAAAGAAACTTCATTAACCGCCAATTACAGGTATTTCTCAAGTTTTCGTTTCACTCTTTGCAGGGCATTGTCAATAGACTTCACATGTCTTTTCAGTTCCACAGCTATTTCCTGGTATGACTTTCCTTCCAGATAAGCCATCAGTACTTTCCATTCCAGGGAACTTAGTATTTCGCCCATTTTCTTCTCAATAAAAATGAATTCTTCCCGACTGATGATGATTTCTTCCGGGTTGGTGATTTTGGTGGTGGATATTACATCCATTAAGGTGCGGTCTGATTCTTCATCATAAATAGGTTTGTTTAATGATACATAGGAGTTCAAGGGTATGTGTTTTTGTCGGGTAGCCGTTTTAATAGCTGTAATGATCTGGCGGGTGATACATAATTCGGCAAACGCGCGGAAAGAAGTAAGCTTGTCCGTTTTGTAATCACGGATGGCTTTAAATAAACCTATCATTCCCTCCTGAATTATATCCTCTTTATCGGCTCCGATTAAAAAATAAGATCTGGCTTTGGCTCTTACAAAATTCTTGTATTTATCGACTAGATACTCTGTAGCAAATTGTTCCCCTTCTTGAGCCAACTCGACGATTTCTTCATCTGTCAACTCATTGTATGTAACTTCGAAGTGCTTAACAGCGGCAGAACTATACATTCATTCTCCTCCACCTTTTTATTCCCTGCTTCAATGCACGTTCCTGCTTACAGATAGGTATATTATAGCCACTGATCGAACCAACGTCAAGCATCATCATAATTGTCAGAATTGTTGCGTGTCCGGGTTGCACACCTGTGCGCACAGGTCTTATTTATTTCCCGGTCTGGTGTTTCTCTGCCGGACAACTTCATAAATCAGCAGTGCGGCGGACACAGAAGCATTTAAAGATCCTATCTTTCCTGTCATGGGAATGTTTAGCAGCAAATCGCAGTTCTCCCGCACCAGTCTTCTTATTCCCCGGCCTTCTCCTCCGATTACCAGAGCCGTGGGGGCCGGGATAACGGTATTAAAATACTCCTTTTCTCCTTGCATATCAGCCCCGATGATCCAAAAGCCTTGTTGCTTAAGGAAATTGATGGTATTCACCAAATTGGTTTCCCTTATGATCAATATATGTTCAACCGCACCAGCAGAAGCACGGGCAACTGCTGCCGTAACCTCAGTGGAATTGTGCTTGGGGATGACGATTCCATGGACTCCTGCCGCTTCCGCAGTTCTAATAATAGAACCAAAGTTTTGCGGATCTTCGATACCATCCAAAATCAGTATAAAAGGCTCATGTTTTTCAAGGCAGGCTTTTTCCAATACTTCTCCGATTTCGCTATAGTCGAAAGCACTGATCTGGGCTACTACGCCCTGGTGGTTGCTGGCAGTATACATAGCATCCAAACGGCTTTTTTCAAGATACTGTACAAAAACCCCTTTTTTCCGGGCATAGGTGACGAGTTCTTCTATTTTATTACCCTGGCGTCCTTCCTGAATAAATATTTTATGCACTTTCCTCTGCCCTTTTAAGGCTTCCATAATACTGTTTACTCCAGCAATCTTCTCGGTCAAACTTCTAACCTCACAATTCAAGTATTAATGACATTCTCTTACAAGCTGTGAAACATTTCCTTCACCTCGGCTGCCTTGCCGCAGGTCATTTTGCCTTCCGGGCATTTGCCGGTACTGTAACATCCGGGTCCGGAATGTTTAAACAAGATGGGAGCAACTGCTCGTACCTGTTTTAACATTTCCGTGGCTAGTGCCCTTATCTCCCACTGAGCGCGGTTGCAACATCTCTGGCGAAAAAAATTGTTTAAGCTGCGGGCATTCATGGTAACCACAATTTTGGTTTCACAAGCATTAGGCAGTACGAAACGGGCATCTTCGTTGGCCTTCTTTTCAGCCATTTGCCGGGCTTCTTTTTCGCTTTTCCCCTCCTCGATATACATCCGCTGATGCTTCTCTGCCAGCATGGCAACCAGCTTTTCATATAACTTCTGATCAGATGCCATCGCTTGCAGGAAAACTTCTTTCGCTTCAGGTATCGCTTCTATCTCCGGCGGGATTATGTAATCAAACTCCCCTTCGTTGACGTAACGCTGGGAGCGTACGCTGTAACTGGCGATCCGGTGCCTGGTCAGTTGTGCCAGCAATGTTCGGCTTACGCCTGCGATACCGAAAGTGAAGCTGATATGTTCGATGGGACTTTCATGTCCAATTTCCCCCAGCATGGTAAGGAAATCTTCGATGACCGGCTGGCTCAAATCCCGGGCGATTTGATCAATACCAGCCTGGGAATAACATAATTTTGCGGCTGCGGCAACCAGCCGCTCAGGTTCAGGGGTATACTGAATCAATTCCACTTGTAAACTTGTCTGCACCTTTTCCACCTCGATCATCACATAATTATCGCTTCGTTATGAAGGGCTTTCTCAACCAGTTCTTCGATCCGCAGTGTATCGCCTTTCAGATAAAGATAGCCTAACAAGGCTTCAAAGCCGGTACTCATATGGTAATCGCCACTATCAGCATGACGCGGCGGTGTACTCTTGGCATTCCTGCCCCGCCGTACAATATCTTTTTCTTCCTCACTCAAATCATCAAACACTTCCCGGAGCACTTTCGCCTGGCTCTCGGCATTAACAATCTGGACAGTATCGAGATGGATCTCTTTGATTTTACGTTTTCCCCCGGTTACCATGCTGGTACGTACTAAAAGTTCAAAGACCGCATCTCCTAAGTAAGCTAATACGATGGGCGGATAATCTTTTATGTCTTTGATTATGATATTATCATTTTTCAACAATCTTAAACCGCACTCCTTCTCTGGTATCTTCAATTATTATGCCCCGCTCTTGTAAACTGTCTCTGATAAAATCAGCCTGAATATATACTTTATTTTTCTTAAATTCTGCCCTTAAAGCCAGTAGTTTTTCGATCAGAACATTGGGCTCAGGCAGGTGATCATAACGAAAGCGGCTGTCTTCCTGTTGGTCCTCCATGGCTATTCCCTGACTGCTCAGCCAATTACGCAGATCATCAGCTAAAGCATAATTCTTTTCCTGCCGGGCCTGGTTTCTCAACTGCCCGAAAATGGGAAGGAGTTTTTCACTTACACTGTCTGAATCAACTGCAGGTGCGGTGAAGATCCCTAAAACTGATCCTAATTCGTAAAAAATTTTCCCGGTTCTCCTTATGGCTTCTTGATTCTGCTTATCTTCCCTGGCAGCGTCAGCAATAAATATATTGAGCTGATGCGACATTTCAAATAAATATCCGATTGCGCGGGCGGTGTTAAAATCATCATCCATAGCTTCGATGAAATTCTTACGCAGCCCGTTGATCTTTTCTTCCAGTTCTAACCCTTTCCCCCCTGCGCTTTCCACCTCAGCACCGCCGCCCGCCTTAAATTCTTCCGCCAGTATCAGGGTAGTTTTTAAGCGGTTAAGCGCCCGGCCTGCTTCTTCGAGTTTGCCGTCATCAAAGTCCAGAGGACTGCGATAATGAGTGGCAACTAAATAGTAGCGCACCACATCAGCGGGGAACCTGTCCAGAATATCACGAAGGATAAAAAAGTTACCCAGGGATTTGGACATCTTCTCCTTATTTACTGTGATAAAACCGTTATGCATCCAGTAACGGACAAAAGGTTTGCCGGTTATGGCTTCAGCCTGAGCGATCTCATTTTCATGATGGGGAAAAATCAAATCACTGCCGCCACCATGAATATCCACCGTATCTCCCAGGTAACGAGTCGACATGACCGAACATTCGATATGCCATCCCGGTCTCCCTTTGCTCCAGGGGCTTTCCCAATAAGGTTCACCAGGTTTGGCAGATTTCCACAAGGCAAAATCGGCTGCTTCTTCTTTACGCATATCCACTTCCACCCTGGCACCTGCCAGCATGTCATCCAATGAACGTCCCGAAAGTTTTCCGTATTCAGCAAAAGCTTTGACCCGGTAATAAACGTCTCCGTTCAATTCATAGGCATAACCTTTATCGATCAAGGTCTTTATAGCAACAATGATATCTTCTATATGCTCGCTCACCCGGGGGTGGACATCGGCCCGTATGATCCCCAGTTTATCAGCGTCTGCAAAATACTGTTCAATATAAAAGTTTGACAGTTCCAGCGGATCCTGGCCCAGCTCATTGGCCCGCTGAATAATCTTATCATCCACATCAGTAAAATTCTGTATATATTTCACCTTAAATCCCTTATATTCAAGATAGCGGCGTACAGTATCAAAGACTACCAGCGGCCGGGCATTGCCCAGGTGAATATAATTATACGTAGTAGGTCCGCAGACGTACATACTTACCTCAGGATTTAAATCCAGAGTTTGTTTATCCCCGCTCAAGGTATTATAGACTTTCAATTTGTGCCACCTCACTTTTCTCATTTCGACTGATTGCTGTGTAGAGCCAGGCTGTTATTATATCACTGATGTAAACGGCTGGCTGAGCCGGCCTGTTTGACTTTTGATCCAGTGCTGCAAACATAATGAGCCTCCTTCTTTTATTAAACAAAAAGCCTCGCGTCTCACTAGAGACGAAAGGCTAAGCTTCCGTGGTTCCACTCTGTTTGAATGCAATCAATACATTCCACTTAAAAAATGATAACGGTCTTTAACCGGGATATGCCTACTAAGCTTCGGCAGCCTGCTCCAGGGTGCATATATTCAATACCTTCATACTGAAAAAGGCTTACAGCCAGCGGCCTTTTTTCTCTGTCAGCCAAGGATATTCACTTTTCCCCTTCATCGCATTTACGTATGTTGTTAAATTATTATAATTACGCCCTGGTCAAAATGTCAACCGGGAAGAGCTCATCAGCTGCCTGTAACTTTCTTGATCTTTTCCAGCGTATAGTCGATCCTGCGGATGGTTTCGTCAAGCCCCCAGATACTGATCAAATAAGGAAGCTCCGGTCCATGGGTTACACCGCTTAAGGCACAGCGCAAGGGCATGTAAACATCTTTTGGTTTTAGCTTATTCTCTTTGATCAGTTTTTTAATCACCTGCTTGATAAATTCCACATCACCGGCAGTAGTCATTTGACTTTTAAAGGCCTCCAAAACCTGTGGTACACCAGGTTCATTCAAGACCTGCCAGGCTTCCGCTTCATAACTTTTATCCGTAAGCGGAGCAAAAATAGCGGCTGCTTCACGTACAATATCTTTAAGGGAAACCAACCGGTCATGGACCGCTGCCACCAACAGCAGATACTGCTCCTCGGTCAGACGTGAAAGCTCATCCTGGTAAATGAAATCCTGTAAAAATGGTTTTAACATCGGAGCCAGCTCGTCGATGGAAAGCTTTTTGATATATTGACTGTTAAGCCAGTTTAATTTATCTACATCAAAAACCGCCGGGCTCTTGGAAACTTTCTCTAAACTGAATTGTTTAATAATTTCCGCAGCTGATAATATTTCGTTTTCCCCTTCTGCCGACCAGCCTAAAAGGGATAAAAAATTGAACAGCGCTTCCGGTAAATAACCGTTTTCACGATACTGTAGAACGGAAGTAGCCCCATGCCGCTTGCTCATCTTTTGCTTATCACTCCCCAGGATCAGAGAAATATGAGCAAACTTTGGCAGCTCAAAGCCCAATGCATCATAGATCAGCAACTGCCGGGGAGTATTGGATAAATGCTCTTCCGCCCTTATAACATGGGTGATCCCCATCAAATTGTCATCGATCACCACCGCAAAGTTATAGGTAGGAATGCCGTCTGATTTGACAATGATGTAATCACCTAAAAGATCTGTCTCAAACATCACTGAACCTCTGACAAGATCATCCACCACCAGCACTTTATGTTCGGGTACCCGGAATCGGATGGTTGGTTTTATTCCCTGCGCAATTTTTTCCTCAATTTCCTCTTTGCTCAAAGAACGGCATTTGCCCGAATAGCCTATCATATCTCCTTTTTCGCCTGAAAGCTGCCGTTCAGCTTCCAGTTCTTCAGGCTGACAGAAGCAATAGTAAGCTTTATCTTCAGCCAGCAGCTTTTTAGCATACTGGTCGTAAATATCCAGACGTTCAGTTTGCCTGTAAGGGCCATTTTCTCCGCCTACATCAACTCCTTCATCCCAGGTCAGGCCTAACCAGCGCAGGGATGCGATGATTTCCTCTTCATAGACCCGGTCTGAACGGTCCAGATCGGTGTCTTCGATTCGCAGCACCATTTTCCCCCGCTCGTGGGCAGCAAACAAGAAATTGAACAGAGCCGATCTGGCTCCACCTATATGTAAGGGCCCGGTAGGGCTTGGGGCAAATCTCACCTTAATGGCTTTCATGGTTCTCCTCCTAATACGTTGAATAATAGTAATACTATCGTAACAGCTGGTGTAATTCAATCAGAGAATGGTCACGATTCAATCAGCAGAACAGCCGCCTGGGCAGCAATCCCTTCTTCCCGGCCGGTAAAACCCAGCTTTTCAGTAGTGGTGGCTTTGATATTGATCTGTTTTGGTTCTATCTCCAATACACGAGCCAGATTGGCACCCATCTGGGGAATGTAGGCTGCCAGACGCGGCTGTTCTGCAATTACAGTGCAGTCAATATTACCGATTTTATAACCGCAGTCGATAATTTTTTGCTTGACCATTGCCAGCAGGATCAGGCTGTCGATATCTTTATAGCGCTGGTCAGTATCAGGGAAATGGCGGCCGATATCACCTAAGGCAGCGGCCCCTAATAAAGCATCACAAACAGAATGCACCAGGACATCGGCATCCGAGTGTCCTATGAGCCCGGTGATATGTGGAATGTCTACCCCGCCTATAATCAGTTTTCTTCCCTTTTGCAGCTGGTGCACATCATAACCAATTCCGATACGCATCACTTTCCGTTTTCCCCTCTCCTTTACTTACAGCCCGCTTTCCTTTCGAACTTTTAAAATCGCTTCAGCCAGTATAAGGTCTTCCGGGTGTGTCAGCTTGATGTTGGAAACTTCACCGGGGATCACTTTCACCGGGCCGCAATACTTTTCATACAGTGCCGCATCATCTGTAGCGTAAAAGCTATCTTCTCGTGCCTGCTTATAAGCCGCAAGAAGTTTTTGGTAGTCAAATACCTGCGGGGTTTGAATGGCGGCGACAGTTCCCCGTTTCATAGTCTGCATGACAAAAAGCTCCTGATCCACAGATTTAATAGTATCATGTAAAATAACGCCCGGCACCGCAGCGCCGAATTCTTTTGCAGCCCCAACCAACCTGGTCAGCAATGCTTCGTTCAAGAAAGGTCGGGCGCCATCCTGCACGGCAACCCATGCCGTATCATCCCCCAGTGCCTGCAGTCCATTCAAAACGGAATCCTGTCGTTCCGGCCCGCCGGCGATAACGGCTTTTACTTTTTTAAATCCGTATTTTAACACGATCTCCCGCTGACAGAACGCTGTTTCCTGCTCCCGGGCCACAATCACAATATCCTGCACCAAAGGGCTTTTTTCCAGGACCTCGATGCAATAGGTCAGAACCGGCTGCCCATCCAGCAGGATATATTGCTTATTCACGTTGTTCCCCATGCGCCTGCCGCTGCCTGCTGCCGCCACCACGACCCGCAGGTTATCAGCCATATACATTCACCTCTGTCATATTCAACATCTGGGATACGCTGGTCTGGGTATCTTCTCGAACTTTTCTGGTAAAAATCATACGCCCTGCAGCGGTTTGAAAAACGCTGGTAACCAGCACTTCAAGATCCTTGCCTATTTCCTTCTGAGCCTCCTCGACCACTACCATCGTGCCATCTTCCAGGTAGCCTATTCCCTGTCCGGCTTCTTTACCTTCCTTAATAATGGTAATATGCATGGTTTCCCCCGGATACACAATGACTTTGACCGCATTGGTAAGTTCGTTGATATTGAGCACGGTGATCCCTTGAAGCTCCGCTACCTTATTAAGATTATAATCATTGGTAATGATGCTGGCATTCAGATTTTTACACAGGCGAATCAGCCGGTTGTCTACTTCTTTTTCTTCCATAATGCTTGGTTCATTAACATCAATTATAGCAATTTTTATGTCCGGATGCTTTTGCATTTTCGTTAATAAATCCAAACCTCTGCGCCCCTTGTTTCTCCTGATGTTATCAGAAGAATCAGCAATATGCTGCAGTTCTTCAATGACAAAATGGGGTACGACCAGCGGTCCCTGCAGGAAATGAGAGATACAAACATCATAAATGCGCCCGTCAATGATCGCACTGGTATCCAATACTTTAGGCTGCTCATCTTTTCCAAGACTGTTTTCCTCCAGTTTAAAATGGAAAGGAAACAGGTTATATACATCCTGCGCTTTGCGCAGTCCTATTTTGACACCCAGATAAACTGTCAAAATAAAAAAAACCATGGTCAAATAAGCTCCGATCTTACCTAATAACGAAAGCGGGAAACTGCTTAATACGGCCATTATGATACCTACCATCAGACCGGTCGTGCCTCCCACCACCATTTCGATGGGGAGATTATCCAGGTTGCGATTGAAGGTCCTCAGAACTCTGAAAAATAATATTGCCAAAAAATGCAATACCAGGACTCCTAATACAAAGGCAGTCAATCCTATCAACAACTGATAAATGATGTCCAATTGCAGGAACAAGCGGGTAAAATAGACGGTCCAGATACTGATCAGCATTGCCAATCCCATAATCGGTTTAGAAAACCTTATTTTATAATGCATAAAAAACACCTCCATTCATTAGTTTTCTATACCCATCCGGCATTTATACTAACATTTATATAATTTGGCATTTTTTGCTCATATAGCCAGTGTGATCATAATGTTACGCATGCAGTCAGCCCCCTCAATTGACAAAGGTTTTCCTGTGAGTCTATAATTTATTTAATAAACACAGGAAAAAAGGGGGGCAAGTCTTTTTATGAAGGACTTGATTTGTGATGAATTTCAAAATGTTGTTGGTGATCTTTTAATAAGACACCGAAGCATTCTCGATGTTTTATCCAAGCTTTCCGAAGCGACCAGTCGGGTGAACCGGGCTGTGTCCAAATCCGTTACGGAATGTGGATGTGTATCCATACAGGCAGAGAAACTGCAGCTCCCTGAAGGCATCGATTCTTTTGACCAGCTGCGGGAATGTTTGGATGATCATATGCGTGGTGTTTTATGTGAGCATTGCCAGGAAGTTATCTCCAGCGAACTGGGGAAGATGCTTTTCTATACCGCCGCCCTTTGTAATACCCTGGATTTGAATCTTTACGATGTATTCCTGAAGGAGTACAAAAAAGCATCCGCTCTTGGCGTATTCAATATGACTTAAACGGAGAATTCAAAAAGCCGCTATGCGGCTTTTTTTGTTCTGTTCAATTCTATTTGTTCGTCTGCTGTTATGCGTTATTAAACCATGTATTCCAGGAGCAGTTGTTCATGCATTCGTTTCAGTCCGCTTTTAATGGAACGGGCTCTCACTTCACCAATACCTTCAACCTCGTCCAGTTCTTCAATAGTGGCCCGTAATATATTGCCCAGCAGGCCGAACGTCTCCACCAGGTTCTCAATGATCGGCAGGGGTATCCGGGGCAGTTTATGCAACATCCGATAGCCCCTTGGCGATACCTGCAAATCAAGATGACTGGTGGTGGTGCCCAGTGTTAATGTTTTAGCAATAAATACCGAATCAGAAATATCTTCTTCAAAGGCTCTTCTCAAACTATTCATAATTTCTTGCGGGGTTTTTTCAACGGTTTTGGAATAATCCTCTATGACAAACAAGGCTTCTTCTTCAACATTGGATATCATCTCTTCCAGTTGCATTTTAACCAGTCGCCCCTCAACCCCCAATTCAGCAATATAGTTTTCAATTTCCTCGGCAATATTAAGCACCTTGATACTGCGTCTTATAACTTCGCATACTTCCGAAACTGTCACCATATCTTCAAATTCCAGGCCGCCTAAACGCTGCGTTTCTCTTGCTAAAACATTTCGATATTTTTCCAGTGCCTGCAGAGCTTGATTGGCTTTGACCAGAATGCTGGCCAGATCGCGCAATCTGAAAACAATATTGCCCTGGTAAAGGGTCACTACCTGGCGGCGCTGTGAGATAGCAATGACTAATTGACCGGTTTGTTTAGCCACTCTCTGAGCAGTCCTATGCCGGATACCGGTTTCATTGGATGGAAGCTGAGGGTCCGGATCCAATTGTACATTTGCAGCAATAATTTTTGTCACATCATGGTTGGTAATAATGGCACCGTCCATTTTGGCCAGCTCATATAGACGGGCAGGCGTAAAATCGCAGTTGATCAAAAAACCTCCGCTCACAATGTTCATCACTTCAGGTGAGTCGCCAACCACGATCAGCCCTCCGGTATGAGCATGCAAAACATTTTCCAGGCCAATACGGAAAATTGTCCCCGGCGCCAGCAGCTGCAGATACTTTCTGAAATTACCATGATAAATATCCTCTGACATATTTACCCCCTATCCGATGAGTTCCATGAACTCATCCAGATTGTTTACTTCCAAAACCTCCAGCTCTCCCCGGTTATAAGCATCCTTTCCTCCACTTCCGGGGATAACGGCTTGACTGTAGCCCATCTTTTGTATCTCCTTAAGGCGCTGCTCCAGAAAAGGAACCTGACGTATCTGGCCGGATAAGCCTAACTCACCAACAAATACCGTGGCAGATGGCAAAGGCCGGTCAAAATAACTGGAAGTTATAGCTGCCGCAATACTAAGATCAACGGACGGATCTTTAAGGTACATTCCTCCCGTTACTTTTAAATACACATCATAAGCCGATAAATTGATACTGCATCTCTTTTCCAGCACGGCGATGATCAAGGCCAGACGATTCTGGTCGATTCCAGAGGCCATACGGCGAGGATATCCTGGTCCAGACGCAGAAACCAAGGCCTGTAATTCGATCAGGAGCGGTCTTGTTCCTTCAAAACTGGCTGTAATTGCGGTTCCAGGAGAGCCAATGCCGGACGCATCGATAAATATATATGATGGGTCGGCTACTTCTTTCAGCCCCTGGCCGCTCATCTCTAAAATCCCTATTTCATCGGTAGAACCAAAGCGGTTTTTGATTCCCCGCAATAACCTAAAGGCATAATTCTTATCGCCTTCAAAATAAATAACTACATCGACGATATGCTCCAGTACTTTGGGTCCTGCCAATGCCCCGTCTTTGGTAACATGCCCCACCAAGAAAATAGCGATTTCCCTTTTCTTGGCCAGCTCCATTAATCGAGCTGTACATTCCCGCAGTTGAGAGATACTGCCGGGCACGGAAGAAATCTCACTGGTAAAAACGGTTTGGATCGAATCTATAATTATGATACCGGGATTTAATTCATCAACATAATTGCTTAAATAGTCAAGGTCAGGTTCATTCACTAAATAGATATGATCACTGTTGATATCCATCCTTAAAGAGCGAAGACGTATTTGTTTAAGGGATTCTTCCCCGGAGAGATATATTACCTTTTGTCCGGTTTGAGCAATAAAATGTGCTACCTGCAACAGCAAGGTCGATTTGCCAATTCCCGGGTCGCCGCCCAGTAAAATTAAGGAACCTGGCACAATGCCTCCCCCAAGTACCCTGTCCAGTTCCTGATTGCCGCTGCTGAAGCGGAAGACATCTGAATCGGCAATGGCACTCAAAGGCACAGCGTTTGCAGTTGCTTTCTTGTTCCCTGCAGCCCGGGGCGTGATGCTTTCTTCCACAAAGGTATTCCATCCATTACATCCCGGGCATTTCCCCATCCATTTGGGTACTTCGTAGGCGCATTCGTTACAAACGAATTTGGTGCTTATTTTCCCCATAATATACTCCTTTAAATCATTATATACCAATTAATCTCATGATTTGCAGCAATTTTAATGGGGTGGAAATTTATGTTACTGCCAGGCGGACAAGAGCCTCCTGGCAGAATGTTACCGGAATGCCCCACGTGCTAGATCAACCTTTTTTTACTACGATCTTTTCGTCAGCTATATCGATCAAAACATTATCGCCCGGTTTCACCGTACCCTTCAATATCTCTTCAGATAACGTATCCTCCACTAATTTTTGGATCGCGCGTTTGATTGGCCGGGCACCGTAAGCCGGATCATAACCTTCTCGTAAGATATGATCCCGGGCTGCCGGACTGATGGTTAATTGATATCCGTTTTCAATAATTCGTTTGGCCACTTCCTGTAATAGGAGTTCTACGATCTCTTTTAGTTCCGTTTCGTTTAACGACTGGAATACGATCACTTCATCGATGCGGTTTAAAAACTCCGGCCGGAAAGTGTGTTTCAGCTTTTCCAGAACCGTATCCTTCATGCGGGAATAATCCTGGGCCTCGTCAATGGCACGATTGAAGCCAACCTTTTTATCATTTCTCAGTGATTCCGCACCCACATTGGATGTCATGATGACTACTGTATTACGAAAATCTACCGTACGTCCCTGCCCATCAGTAAGACGACCGTCTTCCAAAACCTGCAGCAGAATATTGAAAACGTCCGGGTGGGCTTTTTCGATTTCATCCAGTAATATGACGGAATAAGGCTTTCTTCTTACTTTTTCTGTCAACTGACCGCCTTCATCATACCCGACATAACCGGGAGGAGAGCCAATCATTCTTGCCACTGCATGTTTTTCCATATACTCAGACATATCCAACCTGATGATCGCTTCTTCACTGCCGAACATAGCTTCCGCCAAGGCTCTGCCTAACTCTGTTTTTCCAACACCGGTCGGTCCCAGAAAGATGAAAGAACCGATGGGGCGTTTGGGATTTTTCAGCCCGGCCCGCGCTCTTCTGACCGCCCGGGAAACGGCCTGCACAGCATCATTTTGTCCGATCACCCGGGCGTGTAAAATTTCCTCCAGATGGACCAGCCTTTCACTTTCCTCCATGGCCAGCTTGCTTACTGGAACGCCGGTCCATTTGGACACAATGGCTGCAATTTCTTCTTCTCCTACAGAACCGATTTCTAAGTTGCGCTTATTGGTCCATTCTTTGCGCTTATTCTCAATGATATCTTTTAGCTTTTGCTCTTGATCCCTGATACTGGCAGCTTTTTCATACTCCTGCGCATTGATGGCTTCCTCTTTTTCTTTGATAATCTCTTCCAAACGGTTTTCTTCTTCCTTTATATCCCCTGGTAAAACATAGTTTGCCAGCCGCACTCTGGAAGAAGCTTCATCAATCAAATCGATAGCCTTATCCGGCAGAAACCGATCAGAAATATACCGGGCTGAAAGTTTCACTGCTGCCTCAATGGCTTCATCGCTGATTTTTACACCATGATGGGCTTCATAACGGTCCCGCAGGCCCTTTAAAATAGCGATGCTTTCTTCCTGGGTGGGCTCATTGACTAAAATCGGCTGAAAACGTCTTTCCAGAGCAGCATCTTTTTCGATATGTTTGCGATATTCATTTAACGTGGTAGCACCAACGCATTGAAATTCCCCTCTGGCTAAAGAGGGTTTTAAAATATTGGCAGCATCAATCGCTCCTTCTGCAGCCCCGGCTCCAACGATCGTATGCAGTTCGTCAATAAAAATGATCACATCGCCGGCCGCTTTGATCTCTCCCACGATTTTCGTGAGGCGATCCTCAAATTCTCCCCGGTATTTCGTCCCGGCAATCATTGAAGAAAGATCAAGGGATACCACTCTTTTATTGTTTAATATCTCCGGCACACGATTCTCATTGATCCGCTGCGCCAGGCCTTCTACGATAGCAGTCTTGCCTACACCGGGATCACCGATCAAAACCGGATTGTTCTTGGTACGGCGTGATAATATCTGTACCACGCGTTCGATTTCATCTTCCCGGCCAATGACCGGATCCAGCCTTGCTTCCTGGGCATCCTGAGTCAAATCGCGGCTGTAATTATCCAGGGTAGGCGTCTTACTTTTCGGTTTTCTTTTATTGACCGGCGGCACTGGCTGATTGGGTGCTTCCTGATACTGATTATTCACCGGTGCTGCTCCCGGTATTTCTCCGCCCAGCAACATAACCACCTGTTCTCTTACTTCCTCCAATTTGACCCCCATTGCAATCAATACCTGGCCTGCAATTCCTTCTTCTTCTCTGATTAACGCCAGTAACAAGTGTTCGGTACCAACATAATTGACTCCCTGCATTCTGGCCTCATCAAAGGACAAGTTAAATACTTTTTTGGCCCGGGGGGTGATAGGCAGGTCTCCGGCTGGCTGTTCGAAGCCTGCTTCATTTTTTCCGATGGTCTGAACGATCGCTTCCCGAACCTTTTCCAGATCCAAGCCTAAATTCAACAGGGCTCTTGCCCCGATTCCTTCACCTTCCATGAGCAGTCCCAAGAGAATATGTTCTGTGCCGATAGCCGGATGATTCATCTGCCGTGCTTCTTCCTGGGCATGAATAACTGCATTTCTGGCCCTTTGGGTAAACTTTCTGAACATACTTGATCTCCTCCTAATCTTGCATCTGTTTAATGAGCTTTTCCTTAATAACACCCGCTCGTTTTATATCTCTTTCAAAAGCTTCCATTTCTGTACCTGCTTTTCTTTGCAAATGGGCAGGCCGAATCGCTACAATAAGTTCATTTAAGGCAAAAGTGCTGATATCCTTTATGATCCCCAGGTCGACCCCCAGGCGAACATCTGACAATAGATTCATCGCTTCATTTGAGGTTATGACCCGGGCATTGGTCAAAATACCGTAAGCTCTGCCTACTTTATCTTCCAGCTGATACTTCATGTCAGCCTCCAGTTTTCGTCTCATCATTCTTTCCTGTTCAACGATCTGCTCGGTAATGCTGGCCAGTTTACCGCGGATATCTTCCTCCGTCTGGCCCAGAGTAATCTGATTGGATATTTGAAAAAGGTTGCCGATCACCTCAGTCCCTTCCCCATAAAGACCCCGGACCGTCATCCCCAGTTGAGAAATATTCTGAAACAGATAATTTAGCTGACCGGAAATAACAAAAGCCGGCAGGTGAATCATTACGGAAGCACGCATGCCTGTACCGGTATTGGTAGGACAGGCAGTCAGGTAACCTCTCCTTTCGTCAAAAGCCAGACTTAATTGCTCTTCCAGCGCATCATCAATCTGCTGTGCACGAGCAAGACTTTCACTCAGTTGTAACCCGGGTAAAAAACATTGAATACGCAGATGATCCTCTTCATTGATCATAATCGCCAGAGAGCCTTCATCATTTACCAGTACCCCGCTGTAAGCCGTACTGTTTTTGGCATGATCAGGGCTGATCAGATGTTTTTCCATCAAGATCTGACGATCCAGATTACTCAACTGATTAAACGTCAGTAATGTCATCTTCTGTAAATCTTGATTGGAACTTTGGCGCCAGGCTTCCTTAAAGGTCTTAATAAACTGGTCTCCCTTTTCCGGGCTTAATAAATGAGGGAACGGCAGTTTATTCAAGTTTCTCGCCAGTCTCACCCGGCTGCTGATAACGATATCAGAATTCTTGCCATTTTTGGCATCCATCCAGTAAACATAATTGTTATTTAAAAGGTCAGCGCTCATCTGTTCACCCCCTTATTCATTTTGTTTTTCCAGTTCCTTTATGGCATCCCGAATTTCTGCTGCTTTTTCATATTCTTCACTTACGACTGCCTGATGCAGCTGATTCTTCAGTTCTTCAATTTTTTTCTTTAATAAAACGCTTTCTCCTTCCCTGGCCGGGATCTTGCCAATATGCTGATTATTGCCATGGATCCTGCGTAAAATCGGTTCCAAATCCTGATCAAAAGCGTTATAACAATCTGCACATCCTAATTTGCCCGTTTGCCGTATATCAATGAACTTCATCCCGCAATTCGGGCATACTGCCTGGGCTGTATTGGCATTCATTCCCTGCATATTGTAATGACTGCCGAAAAAACTGCCTAACAAGTTGGGTATTCCTAACTGCCCCTCCAGATTAAACATCACGGCTCCTTTTTGTGCGGCACATTTTTCACATAAATGGGTTTCTTTCTTTTGTCCGTTTAGTATTTGCGTAAAATGAACGGCAGCCGGCCTTTGTTTACACTCTTCACAATACATAAATAAAGCCTCCTCTTTGCTATGGCAATTGGACAAAATCTTCCAGACAACACTTTAACTTAGAAAACAACTGATTCTGTAACTCAGAAGGAATCTCGCGAAAACCGTTGACTGCCAAATACTTGAGCAGGCGGCTTTCATTTTCCGTTACCAATTGTCGTTCCAGCAGTTGATCAATAAAATCAAAAAAATCTTTTCGGCTGATTCCTGCTCTCACCTGAGCATCATCTATACGAGTGATGCGGACAAATCCCTTTCCGCCTCTGCGGCTCTCCGTATAGTAACCCACCGTCTCATTAAAACGGGTTCCGATTACATAAGTGATCTGGGAAGGAACACAGGCAAAAGTTTCCGCCAACTCAGCTCTCTGAATTTCGATTTCGTTATTTTCACTTCTTTCAATGAGAACTTTTAAATACTGTTCAATTTTATCCGCCAGACTTTTTTTCATCATTACACTCCTTGACCTTCTTTGACCTTTTGTTTTATTGTACAGCACTTGTCAAATTAAATAAAGGGGTTTCAATATTAAATTTTTCCAACTTTTTTATCTAATTTGACTTTAATAAACCAATCTTAAATGGAGATCTACCTGTTTTCTTGTTTTCTAAAAACAAAAGAGGTTGTAACACCTCTTCATAACATGGTTTATATATGTTTTCCTGTTTTACCCCGGAATTATAAGCGGCGACGATATTTTTGCCGTAAAATCATCCAGACAAATTTAGGCAAGGCCATTTGCCGTTTGATTCTGGACGGTTCACTGGCAAGCCGGTAAAACCATTCCAGATTCAATTTGATCATCAATTCCGGAGCTCTTTTCTTCAGACCGGAAAGTACATCAAAACTACCTCCGATGCCAATGCAAACGGGGACATCCAATTCTTCCTTATGTTGGCTGATCCAATACTCCTGCCGCGGTGCACCCAACCCTACGAAAAGGATGTCCGGGGCAGCAGACTTGATAGCAGCTATGATATCCCCTTCCCCTTCCGGCGAAAAATAACCGTGAATGGTACCAGCGATCAATAAACCCGGGTATCTGCTGCTTAATTTGTCTGCTGCCTGTTCAGCCACACCCGGAGCAGCACCGAAAAAAAACATTCTCCAGCCTTGCCGGGCTCCTTCCTGGCATAATGCTTCGAGTAATTCGATCCCGGTAACCCGTCCCTGGGGATTGCCGCCCAATTGTCTTGCCGCCCATACCACCCCTATGCCATCCGGAGTCACCATGTGGGCTGAATTGATTACCTCAGTAAGTTCAGGATTTTTGCTGGCTTCATAGAGGATCTCGGCGTTTACCGTGATGATCTGAGCCGCTTTTTCCCTCGTATTGAGCAAGGCTGCGACTTCTCCTACGGCTTGGTTTAAATTGACTAAATCTACTTTACATCCCAGGATATCAGCCTGCTGCTTTTTAATATTCATATGCCCTGCACCTCCTGACTTTTTGGGTGTCCAGCTACGAAAAAACCCGCATTAAGCAGGTTTTTAAGATTGTAAAGATAATTGTTCCTTAAAGCTGACAATTTATACCGCTCTGGTATTATGATTGGAGCGGCTATGCAGATAGGTCATCTCATTTAGTACTTTACCGGTTCCCCTGGCCACGCAGGCGATTGGATCATCGGCAATATGTACAGGCAGATTAGTCATTTTGGAAACCAATATGTCCAGACCGTCCAGCAGTGACCCGCCCCCGGTCATGACGATCCCGTTATTTACGATATCAGCGGATAATTCTGGTGGTGTGATCTCCAGCACTTTGCGTATACCTTCAATAATTGAAAAAACCGGTTCCTGAATAGCCAGCCAGCTCTCTTCCGAGGTGATGTCAATGGTTTTAGGCAATCCGGTAATCAGATCCCGCCCTCTTACACTGAAGGATCGATCGCGGTTCTGGTCAGTGACCATCGCTGTTCCGATCCTGATTTTAATTTCTTCCGCGGTTCTTTCGCCAATCATTAAATTATGTTCTTTGCGCACATAGCGTATAATAGCTTCATCAAAATGATCTCCGCCAATTTTCAGCATCGTGTTGCACACGATCCCGCCCAGGGAAAGAACAGCTACATCGCAGGTGCCTCCCCCAATGTCAACCACCATATTGCCAGCCGGGCTGCTGATATTTATCCCTGCTCCCAGCGCTGCTGCCAAAGGTTCTTCAATAATAAATGCTTCCCGCGCACCGGCATTCAACGCGGCTTGTCTTACTGCCCGTTCTTCAACATCCGTTGCACCAATGGGAATGCAAACCACCACTCTTGGTTTAACCAGCAGCTTTTTGCCAATGACCTTATTGATAAAGTATCTAAGCATTCGTTCAGTGGTGTCATAATCAGCTACGACACCATTTCTTAAAGGACGGATAGCTACAATATGCCCCGGGGTCCTTCCCAGCATTGATCTGGCTTCTTCTCCCACGGCAATGATTTTATCAGTTTTCTTGTCGATGGCTACAACGGAAGGCTCATTTAGAACGATGCCTTGTCCCTTGCGGAAAAGCAAAACCGTTGCTGTTCCCAGATCAATACCAATATCCTCGTGATAAAGACACATTTAGCATAGCCTCCCTATAAAGATAATCAAACTAACACTATTCTACCTTTTTTACTACTTATACGCTATGCTATTTATACAAAATTTTCTTAATTTATTCTGATGGACGCATACTTTTGCCGGGTGGCTTCGCCGCCTCTGATATGCCTTTCTGCTTTATTCTTATCTAAGATATTTTTTACCTCTTGCGCTAACTGTTTATCGATCCTCGGCAGTCTTTCCGATACATCTTTATGAACAGTACTTTTACTGATTCCGAAAACCTCAGCAGTTTGTCTTACCGTATCGGAAGTATTTTGGATGTGAAGCCCTATTTTTACGGCTCTTTTTCTGATGTAGTTTTGCATAACTGTCCTCCCCCGGTTAAAATTATTAAATTTATATTCGGAAGAGGTCTACTCGAGAACATCGTAGCTCATTTTATTAAATTGGATATCCCCGTAAAAATGCCGCAATATTTCATGGTAATCGGCTTTTTCTTTGGCCATTCCGTTAGCCCCGTACTGGCACATCCCTACACCATGCCCATATCCTCGGCTCTTGATGATAATTTTCTCCTGATCTTTCTTAAACTGCAGCCAATTGGAGGGCAGGTTCAGTTTGCGCCGGAATTCTTCGCCGCTAAGTATCAGGTTATTGATGGACAATTCTTTGATACGACCGCTGGCAGTGGTTTTTAACACTTTGATCTCCAGGTTTTCATCATAATCTACGCCTACATCTGCTTCGATTTGTTGAACAGAGAAAACCTGCACGGTCGAATAATGCTTTGAACCCGCACAGTACTTGCATTTCACCGAATTCAGGTAAGGTAAGTCCTGAAGCCAAACTTCCCCGGCATCCTCGGTTTGTCCTCCACAGGTGGAATGATACAGAGCATCGATTGGCTCGCCGCCGCATAACATGATTTCTCCCCGGGTTTCGTCGACGGCTTGTTTGATCCTGGCTGACAGATCCTGATAATGCTGGGGATTGGCCCGTCTGAAATCAGCCGGAGAGATATAGGCCTGGCAAACCTTTATATCATCGGAGAGATCTGCTTGCTGTGGGTAAGACCGCTGCTCAATAAGTTTCTTCACAGCATAGGTTCGGGCGCAGACCGCCTGGGCTTTTAAGGCTTCCATCGCAAAAGAGGCCGGCATTTCTGCCGATACCGCTCCCATAAGATACTCTTCGAATTTGAGTCTCACGATTTTGTCTTTTTCGTGCAGATAGAGGGAAATATACGGTTCGTTGTCCCATTCCAATTGCGTATCTGGTTTACAGCTAACACGCCATAAACCTAATAAGGCTGCCAGAATAAGCCCCAGAATCAGTATTTTGGGTCGGTGATTAAACATTACTTTTCTCATGGGTAAATAATATGATAAGAAATGAGCTTACATGACCAAATGGACGCAGCTTTTAAGTATTTATCGTATGACACCTCTATCCCAAAATGGATTGCCTGCTGCATTAGTACCCCACACCACTACTTGCTTATAAAATCATTGATTTGCGGTAATAATACTGATAATTTCTGAAAAAGCGAGGGACAATTGGGATGCAAAGCAGAAAAATAGCGCAGATAGTGGACTCAGCGGGTAGTATTCCCCGAGATGTGCTGGAAAAGTATCAGATCAGTGAGGTCGCCTTTCATATACACTTCGGGGATCATCAATACCGTGAAAACATATCCATCAGCAGTCAGGAGTTTTATGAGCATATGCAAAGACAAAAAAATCTTTTTCCCAAAACATCGATTCCCGGAACAGCTGAATGGTTACATGCTTTTGAACAAAAATATGAAAATGGCTTTCGTGATTTTATCGTCACTACCATTGCCAAGCCTCTTTCAGCCAGTGTTCAATCAGCTTCTATCGCGGCGGACGAATTTAAAATTTTACACCCTGATATCGACATACGTATTATAGAATCTAATACTTGTGCTTGTGGCCAGGCCGCATTAGAAATCAAGATCGCTGAACTGATCCATCAGGATGAGCTTAGTCTGGAGGATCTGGTTGGAAAAATCGAAAAAATCAAACCCCAAGTCGTTTCACTTTTTTCTGTCAATGAACTGACGTATATGAAAGCAGGTGGGCGAATAGGCGGGGCTACAGCTTTTGTTGGTAAAATGATCAATATCAAACCGGTATGCGAATTTATCAATGGCGTGGTCCATCCCATAAGACCAGTGCGTTCAAGACATAAAGCCCTGCAGACTCTGGTCAATGAAGCTGTAAAAAGGATGGCCCGGATCCAGGACGCCGTTATCTGCGTACAACATGCTCTTTGTCAGGAAGATGCTGAATTCTTGATTCAACAACTGCGGGAAAAACTAAATTACAGCAGACCCATTTATGAAAGCCCAGTGGGCGCAGTCATAGGCTCCCACTCGGGACCAACGGCAATAGGCATAGGGATCGTACCGGACTGATTTATTTCATGAACCCGGTATATATAAAAATGGCATCGCGCAGAAAGATGGCAGCTCCTGCTCCTACCTGGTCATAATAAGCTGCAAATCTTTCATCATCTACATACATTTGGGCCAACCCTGCATGTGCTTCTTTCGTGTAGCCGGCCCAGGTAAAACTTAACCACCGGCGATGCAGATCTGCTGTTTTCTGTCCCAGTTCTCCGGCTGGATCTCCTGTCGCCATTGCCATTTTCAAGGTATCATTCACTTCCTGGCGCAGTTTTTCCATTTCCCCATATTGTTCCTCTTTCATCAATAATATCTTTTGGTTGGCCTTGTCTACTGTTTGGTCACCATATTTAGCTCTGATTTCTCCGCCATATTTCAGTTCATTTTTATTAATCAGGTTTTTCTTAAAACCGATAAATTTTTCACTGTCACTCATGTTAAAAGTCCTCCCTTGAAGATAATCAATCGTCTTCTCCACATTCGCTATCAGGAGATCCAGCTGTTTTTTCTTATCAACCAATTTCTCCTGATGTTTTTGTAAAGCTGCCAGTCTATTATAACCTGGAGCATCCAGTATGTTTTTTATATCATCCAGGCATACTCCTAATTCCCTATAAAAAAGGATGTCCTGTAACCTATCAACCTCAGCTTGCCCATAAATCCGATAACCTGCTGAATTGATCCTGGCTGGCAGCAGGATCCCTATTTCATCATAATATCTGAGGGTTCTGGCACTGACTCCGGCTAATTGCCCAAGTTTTTTTATGGTATACTCCACGTTCTCACCTCCTGACAAAATCAGTATAAAGCTTACCGTAACGTTAAGGTCAATTAAAATTTTTGCATTTTACCCAATCGAGTAGGTTTCTTATTGATATAAAGATCAGGTGAACTTCAGATATGCGGCTATTTTCGGGTGATAATATCGATGATGGGGGACTCGCTGATGGCTGAACATAAGATCACTTTATTGATCTTATTGCCCAATAAAAGATGGGCAGTCTGGTAAGCTTGGTCTGTTGATGGCAGGCAGTCGACCTTATTTAAGATTACAACTGTTTTGGTCTGGCTGGGAAGTAAACGCATTATACCCCGGGGATGCAAAATCAATCTGGCGATGGTTTCCGGGTGGATCACAGCGCCAGGTGTGCTCCCGGTCAATGCAGCAACTACTTCGGATCTATGCACATATTCGCTGTCCAGCCTTTGACCAATAACATCTGCTCCCACAACGATTACCAGAACGGTGGTGGACGGGGGTATGACTGGTTCATATTCCAGATGGCCTTTTAAAGGACGGTTTTTGGCTCCATCCGCTTCTGCCAATATGAAATCAATATGTTGCCATCCTGCTATATCAGCAAACTGTTCCAGGCTTATTCCCTGAAGCTTGTTTCCCGGCAGTAACCTGGAAGCCAGCGTCGGTGTCCGGCCGATGTCTAAAAATCTTTTTACCTGGTCCGGTTCAAATCGGTGGTCTTCGGTCAATAAAACCGGATATTTATCAGTCGGGGGAACGAGTATTTTCGTTGTGGTGGTGATCACCACATTATAGTGACGCGGGATCTCATCTGCCAATCGAAACATGAGGGTTGTCTTCCCACCTCCGCCAACAAAAGAAATGATTTCCCGCGGCGACAAATCTAAAGCTGAAAATACATTCATAGACCATAATCCTTTAATACATGATAAAGTACCGGGTATAGATGATCATCCATTCATTTAGCTTAACATTTCGGACAGCCATTTTTACTGTATGGAACAGAAATTCGGGACTAGGATCATCATTGTTCACTGTTTTCCTTGAATCCAAGGGCAAATGATCTTACCGGTTCTATAAAAACCTGGATATCCCCACCGCAAATCATTCCAAGTTCATCGTTCAGATCGGCATTCATCGTTACCCGGAAGATTCCCGGTCGGTCGTTTTTTATAATTTCCAGTGCTTTTTCACATATGATGACTTCGCCCTTTCCGCCCCCGATGGTACCATAAATACTCCCATCTTCCTTTATAATCATTCGAGAGCCTGCTTTACGCGGGGTAGACCCTTCTGCAGCAAATATTGTGGCCACCGCAGCAGGTATGGAATGATTGGCCATATTAACGGCTTTTTTAATAATATCGAATTGGACATCAGCGGCCATAGTAGTTGATTTAGGCGTTAGATCCCTGATCCCCGATAAAGATGCAGCAGTGCCTCCATAGCGAACCTTAATCAATTCTGCTGCGATGCTGATGGCAATTTCCTCGGGTGTTTCTGCCCCGATATCAAGACCAATGGGCATATAGATGTTGTTGATGCGGGACAGTTCAAAACCCTCATCTAACATCTTTTCTCTGGTCAGAGCGGTTTTTCTTCTACTGCCGATCACCCCCAGATAGGCTAGCGGATATTTGAGCATCTGCCGCAGGCAGACCCAATCATTCCGATGATCCTGGGTCACTACTACGACATAGCTCCTCCGGCCCAAGTCCAAAACCTCTTCTGCTTTTTCATATGATTCAAAAATAACCCGGTCCGCTTCGGGAAAGCGTTCAGTGCTGGCAAAACCCGGCCGGTTATCGAAAACAACGATCCGAAAACCGATCATTTTCGCTATTTTAACCAAGGCTCTTGCGATATGGCCACCTCCCAGAATCACCAGTTCTTCAGGCGGCAAACAAGATTCAAGAATAACGGTCACTTGCTGTCCGGGATCATTTTCATTAACAAGATTTTTCGTCACGAAGGACTCGGATAAGAGACTGTTCTCAACTGCTTTCTCCAGTTCAGTCTTAAGCCAGGGAATGTCGATACCCTGGCCTTCATTATCAAGATAAGTCACTTTGCTCCCAATTAAGTCAGGGTCCAGGTTCTTTTGGTCTATGATCGTAATAATTACTTTTTGCTCCAGCAGTTTATCCATTTTATATCCTACTTTCTTAGCTTAATCAGTGACCGATGCCAAAGGTACAATTGGGAAAACGACAGGTTTCACATCCCCGACATAACCCTCCGTGTCCCAATAGAGTAATGTCTCTTTTGGTCAACCGCTCACCAACCAGTATTCTGGGTAAAAGAATATCAACGATCGTAGTCTTAAAAAACATGCCACAGGCCGGTACTCCCATGACGGGAACATTATTAAGATACGCCAGCATAAACATTGCCCCTGGCATTACCGGCGCTCCATATCTGATCACCTCAGCGCCAGTGAGAGATATCGCTTTGGGGGTAACGTCATCAGGATCTACCGACATGCCTCCCGTGACCATGACCAAACCAGCACCGTCATCTACCATTTTTTTTATTTTAGAGCTTATATCTTCACAATCATCCGGTGCATAATCGATCCTTAATACATCTTGTCCGAACACCTGCATTTTTTCTTTTATAACAGGACCGAAACCATCCCGGATGCGTTGTTTGTAAACTTCATTGCCAGTAATGACCAAACCAGCTTTTAACGACTTAAAAGGAACCACTTCAGTGACCCATCCTGCTTCCCGGCAAATGTTTTCGGCAGCCGCTACGGTCTCTTCCGGTACAACTAATGGAATTACCTTGGTTCCTGCCAAAAGATCATCTTTTTTGACCACAGAATTATTGTGTAACGTGGATAATATGACATCGGGGAGATCATTAATCGCTTCCAGAGCATCCACGTTGATCTTCAATAAACCATCGTACTCCGCATAAAGTGAGACCTTACTTTCCTTGGGGCCACGCCAGTATATACCATTCCCGGCCACAGCAGTTCCCAGACGGATCCCTGCAATATCTTCGTGTATATCGCCGGAATCAAGTTCCATGATATATAAATTTTCCTTTCCGATTTTCAATAATACGGGAATATCATCAGGTTGAACGATATGCCCTTTCCGGAAGATGGCATCTTTAAATTCTCCCCGGGTGACTTTGGTTATATCATGACAAATCATTTTGCCGACTGAGTTTTGCACCTCAACTGTCTGTAGTTTCATATTGTACCTCCCAAATTCATTATTCAAAACTTTTTAGCAGTTGAATCGATTAATAAAAGAAGCTCAAATGCTAATTACTCACTATTTTCTGGCTTGCTATGGAAAATATAATAATTCTATCAATATGCTTATCAGCAAGTACTATACCAATTGATATTGAGTCCGTATAATTGTGTAAATTAGGTTTTGCAAAAACAAGGTGAGCCAATTTACTCAGTTAGAATGTTGGCAACAAACTTGGTTTCAATTCTTCAATGGCCTGCAGCACTCCTTTTCCCACCGTCCATGCTTTATCTGAGACCAGTGTACAAACAGCTTTATTTTTTTGCGGAAAGATATCACCAATTTTCATTCCCTTGTGTACCATCAGACCAGAATGCAGTAACCCTCTTACAACTCCGCCGATATTTGCTCTTACAGGGCAGTTTCCTACGAAGCCAATGATATCATTTGCGTCTACAAAATCGCCAATATCAAGAATGCTGCGGAATTCCCCTGCTGCTGGTGCACGTAATACTCTTTCACTGGTATATCCCAAAACATCACCTGGGATGCCAGTATCAGCAATTGCATAACCCGAATATATGACTGAGCCTAGTGTCTCACCTTTTTGGGTTTCAATGACAGCATGTACATCTGTTCCTGCTTCAAATCCAGGCCCGAGAGCTATCACAATTTCACCGTCATTTTTGCTGGTACCATTATTCCTTTTTGCCAGCGTTGCCTCAAGGAAAACCACAGGAACAAATTTTTGTTTTATCTCCTGCCGGGGATCAACAATAACGGCTATTTGCCCGGATTTAATCAATTTCTGCGCATTTTCCCAAGTGCTGACCCTTTGGCCGGTTACACCTTCAATTGTTATTCTTTCATTATATACTGCCTCCGCGAAAGATACTTTCCTTCTTACACAGGTAGGTTGTTCAATTTCGGTAAGTATAATCCGATAGCCGGCTCGGTGTAAGGTACAAGCAACACCGCTGGCCAGATCCCCGGCTCCTTTGATAAGAACATACTCATAATACATGTGACCTACTCCTTTTTGCCATGCATCATCTCAACTATATTGGCGGAACTGTTCTTCGATAGCTTCTTTGGTGTCCAGATCCAATATAATACCGGGGTCGTCTATATCAACAAACAATACCTGATCTAAGTGGCTGGTAATTACTTCCCGGGCTCCATGATCACCTGTAATTTTACTAATTGCCTGAAACATTTTTCGGTCAAAGATCACCGGGTGTCCTCTTCTGCCTTTATAGCGAGGAACGATGATCAGACTGTTGTTTTTTTCATACTCATCTATCAAACAAGCCACAGTAGTGCTTTTAATTAATGGCATATCCCCCAGCATCAACAGAACTGCCTCAACCTCATGGTCTTGCATAATTTCACTGATACCTGTTTTTAAAGAAGAACTCATCCCCGATTCATAATCAGGATTCCAGATAAAATCAATCGGATAACCCGCTAATACTTTTCTTATTTCATCACCGGAACTGCCCAGAACTACACTGATCCCTGCAACAGGTGCTGACATAAGAATCGCAATGGTTTTTTCTATGATCGTAGTACCATTGACTTTTACTAGCAGTTTGTTGGTTCCGCACCTGCTGGATAAACCTGCTGCCAGTACTAATCCTTTGATTTTAGCCATCTTAACCTCCAGCACTACCATTTAACAAAAAAATATACAATTATTATGCCATTGTTCGATAGTATTAGCCCGTTATTGCTGTTTATATTTTTCACCCACAAAAGTTCTAATATTGATAAAAATTCCTCATTATTAATAATGATACGAATAATTTGTCTTATGGTAAATTGTTTTCACATGATTGGTTAGCTATAATGAATTCAATTGGTTAACAATCAGGGAGGTCAGGATAAGACATGATTCTTCGTGAAGAAGTTTTGAAAGTATTGAAAGATCATCAAGGTGAATGGGTTTCTGGGGAGGCTTTGAGCAAAAACTTAAATGTGAGCAGAACAGCGGTATGGAAGCATATTAAAACCTTGCTTGAACAGGGCTACCAAATTCAGTCTTCACCCAGGAAAGGGTACCGCCTCTGTACGCCGGCAGATTTATTATCACCGGAAGAAGTCAAACCTGGATTGATGACTAAAGTCTTCGGTCAGGATAAATATATTTATTACCGCCAAACCGATTCCACCAATAAACGTGCCCGCGCTTTAGCCATGGAAGGCTATCCTGAAGGAACTGTCATCGTTGCCGAAGAGCAGACTGACGGAAAAGGGCGCAGGGGGCGTAGTTGGTATTCTCCCATCAATCAGGGAATATATATGTCAGTCATTTTGCGGCCAACTTTTCCGCTCCGGCAAATCTCCAGGCTTTCCCTGCTAGCTGCCGTAGCTTTGGCTGAAGCGTTGGAAGAAACAGGACTCAAGCCAGGAATCAAATGGCCCAATGATATACTGATAAATGGCAGGAAAATTGCCGGTATCCTTTCGGAAGCAATTACCGACATGGACAGCATAGAATTCATAATACTAGGAATCGGTATTAATATAAACAATCTCCTCCAGGATTTTCCTGATGATTTTCGTACTTCGCCAACCTCTATACTAGCTGAACACGGACTTCCTGGTTCTCGTATCAAGTTATTCCAAAGATTACTGTTTTCTCTGGAAAAACATTATGATTTGCTGCAGTTGGATAACTTTACTCCTACCCTTGAAAAAGCCCGACATCTTTCAGTCGTCCTGGGGCAAAAGGTATCTTTTGATGAAGGGGGGGAAATTCTCTCCGGTACAGCAATTGGTTTGGATGATAACGGATTCTTACAGGTCAGGGATGATAACGGCACTCTGCGCACTGTTGTTTCAGGTGAGATTTCCCAATTAACATAGAATAATATAAATATTTGTTAACACATGTTTCGGTTTTTAGTTGACATTTACTGTCCGGTACCTCCATAATGAAATTATGTTAGACATCTTTAGTTAGACATTAAGCTTATTATCCAGGAGGTATCTTTGTTTGTCTGCATCAAACCATGTTTCTTTGCGCAGCATGATTTATGCTGCTTTATTTGGAGCCCTTACTGCAATCGGTGCTTTTATCGTCATACCGCTGCAACCGGTCCCCATCACCCTGCAATCTCTTTTCACCTGCCTCGCCGGTATTCTCTTGGGCAGTTCCGTTGGTGCCATGAGCCAAATTGTATATGTTCTGCTGGGAATCATCGGATTGCCGGTTTTTGCAGGAGGAAAAGCCGGTATTGGTGTTTTATTAGGGCCTACGGGTGGATATCTTCTGGGTTTTATTGCAGCCGCCCTGGTGATCGGGCAAATCGTTAGAATGAAACGGAATCCAGGTTTACTTTGGCTGATCCTGGCGCTGGTCGCAGGTAATTTGGCCATTTATCTACTGGGCATCACCCAGCTTATACTGACAACACATCTATCAGTATATCAGGCTCTCATCATCGGGCTCCTGCCCTTCTTACCAGGTGACATCTTCAAACTAGCTGCTGCTGCCTGGTTGGCACGTATGTTATATCAATATTTTCCTTTTGGGAGGCAGGCATCATGATCAGTGTGCGAAACTTGAATTTTTCCTATGCAGATGACCAAATGATCTTACAAGATATCAATCTGGAAATCGAAGATGGCCAGTATGTGGCAGTAATTGGTGCCAACGGTTCCGGTAAAACCACTTTGATCCGGCACTTCAATGCACTGCTTCGTCCTGCCAGCGGTGATGTTTTAGTGAACGGGTTGAGTACACGGTATGTAAAAAGTCATCCCGAAATAAGACGTATGATCGGCATGATTTTTCAAAACCCTGATAATCAAATGGTTGGTATGACGGTTGAGGAAGATGTGGCCTTCGGTCCGGGCAATCTCGGTTTATCTTCAGCTGAGATCCGCAAGCGCGTTGACGAGGCCCTTGAAAAGGTCGGCTTAAGTGAATATAAAACCCGTCCTCCCCATACCCTTTCCGGCGGCCAGAAGCAGCTTTTGGCTATTGCGGGTGTACTGGCAATGGATTCAAGATTTATTGTGCTTGATGAACCTACTTCATCATTGGATCCTGAAAGCCGGTTTATCGTACTGGAACAATTAAAGCAGCTGAACCAGGAAGGAATCGGCATCATTCATGTGACCCATAATATGGATGAGCTTGCGAATGCCCACCGGGTTTTGGTCCTGGAAAAGGGTAAATTAGCTGCTGACGGTGCTCCCGGTGATATTTTCCGCCGGGTCGAATGGCTTCGGGATTTGGGGTTAGCCCCGCCAAAGATCACAGAACTAATCTGGTATTTACGCCAAAAGGGATTTGATATCAGAGAAGGTCTTTTTTCTATTCAACAGGCAGGCGATGAGATCATTTCCCTCATGAACGCGCACAGACTTAAAGCAGTAAACATGTAAGGTGATAAAATGTACAATCCTTATCAATATGTCCCTGGTTCATCATTGGTACACAAATTGGATCCCCGCACTAAAATCATTACGGTGATCGCTTTCAGTTTAGTCATAATGCAGGTAAAACTTATCAGCCTGTTGGCAGCAGCGGCCTTTATTGTGCTATGTTCACAATTATCCAGGATTCCCGCTGCCAGGCTGCTGAATACATTACGTCCCGTGATGCCCTTTTTCATATTTTTGTTTATCATTTATATTTTTTTTACCGCAGGGACGCCGCTGATTTCATTAGGTCCTGTACAAATAACCTCTGAAGGATTAGCAATGGGGGTCTTGCAGGTAGGAAAATTCATTTTACTCGTATTAGCAGCTTCAGTGCTGACGATTAGTACCAGTGCCACTACTCTTACAATGGGTCTGGAAAGGTTATTGCGCCCGATAAATAAACTTGGAGGGTCATCTTATGATATAGCCATGATGGTCACATTGGCCTTAAGATTTTTACCCACTTTGCTGGAAGAAATGAACAACATCAATGAAGCTCAATTATCACGTAACAGTAATCTCAGCTCCCTGGGTTTAAAGGGCAAGATTCGTTCTATTGTTTACCTGTCGTTGCCTCTGACTTTAAATTTTTTAAGGTGCTGTGATGAATTGGCGGACGCCATGGAAGCTCGTTGTTATAGACATGGAGTCAGGACGTTTTTATACGAACTACATTTAACACCCATGGATTATTATCTGATAATAATGGTTATAATCACCACGGTCTTATGTTTGATTTATCTATAGGTTTGCAGGCAATTAAAAGGTAAACTGTTTAAATGGTCAATATCTTCCCAAGCTGATGGCAACCCAGTAGTTTTAGTACAGTAATTTATTTTCAGCGATTAGTTTATCCTGCCACATCTGTTTCAGCAGGACTAAATCATCTTTGTGGTCTAATTCAGCCTCCGCCTCTTTATATTCGATCTGTTCAAGTACTATGATTTCAAACTGCTCAGCACCTTCTGTGTTCCAGTCTCTTTGCAATGCTTTATTGGGATGTCCTCCCGAATTAAGCTGAAAACGTATACTGTTTATTTTGCCTTGCAGATTACTGGTGGTTTGCAATAAATATTTTTGTTGGTTTTTATTTATTACAGCAACAATGCCTATTTCTGGTTTTCTTTCTTTATATTTTTGCAGTAATTCTTTCTTTTTTTCACTTGAAATGCTCATTCGTATAAGCCTCCTGGTTTAATAACCCATTTCTTTTAATATAGCTGCTAAAGCCATCAATCTTTCACTAATAATCTCGTCATCTCTATTGAGACAATCACGAAACAGCTTAATATCCTCATCAATCATGGGGTTATCAATGCAAACCTCAGCGGTCATAGCATCTCCTTGTAACCCTATTCGTGCTATTGCATTGTTTTGTGGATCATATAGTGCCTCATACCGATAAGCTTCCATAAAATATTGCTTGGACTTACATATCAACAATGCTAAATCCAATACACGATGAAGAGGCAATTCTTCAGACTGCCGTGACCATTTTTCGCCGGTATAACGCCATACTTTGGCTGATATATCCATTTTCCCGCGGTCATTCCATTGTGCTAATCCCAGTGATAATCCCTTGGCATCAGAACGGTATGCTTTTCTGCCATCCACTTGTTCATAATTTCCAATAATAATTACAGGTTTATGTTTTAAGCTAACTGGAATTTTCATTAGAGCGCATCCTCCATTTACTAAATTAGTAATTTACTAAAATCAAGTATGCGCTTTCTCATTACTAAATGTCAATAAAAATTTTAAATTTGTCGTATATCAACACCTAAAGTGTTCAGTTTATCAACGATTCTTTCGTAACCGCGGTCTATATGTTCGCTTTCTGTAATAGTTGTTTCCCCGCGTGCCATTAAAGCTGCAATGCATAAAGCTGCACCTGCCCTTAAATCAGTAGCTTTAACAATCGCACCGTCAAGTTTATTCACTCCTTTTATAATTGCTGTCCGTCCTTCAATTTTGATATTTGCTCCCAATCTGCAAAGTTCAGGAACATGCATAAATCGGTTCTCAAATACAGATTCTGTAATAATAGAACTGCCTTCTGCGCAGCTCAAATAAGCCATAAATTGGGCCTGCATATCAGTAGGAAAACCTGGATAAGGCAGAGTCTTTATATAAACCGGTTTAATTTTATTTGGTCCCCGTACATTTATTTGGTCAGCTTTTTCTGTCACTTCAGCACCACTTTCTATCAGTTTGGCGCTTATCGCTTTTAGGTGTTCAGGTATAACATTGGTAATCGTGACTTCACCCCGGCTGGCCGCCGCTGCTACCATAAAGGTTCCTGCTTCAATCCGGTCAGGGATAGGGGTATAAGTGCTTCCAGTAAGCTTTTCAACTCCTTCAATTTTTATTATATTGGTACCTGCACCAGTAATCTTTCCGCCCATACTGTTGATAAAATCTGCCAAATCAACGATCTCTGGTTCCAAGGCAGCATTTTCTATATATGTTACCCCTTTGGCCAGAGATGCTGCCATAATTAGATTTTCTGTTGCGCCTACGCTGGGAAAATCCAAATAGACGTGACTGCCGTTTAGCTTTCCCTTGGCAATAATGTCTCCTCCGGTCTGTTTTATTTGAGCGCCTAATACTTCTAATCCTTTCAGATGCAGGTCAATCGGCCTGTTGCCAATGGCGCAACCTCCCGGAAAAGATATCCGAACGATTCCGTGTCTTGCCAGTAATGGACCCATGATTAAAAAGGAAGCTCTTATTTTTCTTACCAGTTCATAAGGTGGATCAACTTTGTGGGCATTACCGATGAGTTTTAATGATTTATTATGATAACTGACTTTTATGCCTAATTCGCGTATCAATTGAACAATAATATCAACATCATCGATCAAGGGTATATTATTAATTATTTTTGGCTCATCACTTAAAAGAGAAGCTGCCAGTATAGGCAAAACCGCATTTTTTGATGTGCTAACTTCAATATGACCGTTTAATTTTGATTGCCCGTTGATTAACATGATCATTGCCTTAAAACCTCCTTTCATATTTGTTTACATCATTAATAATCTCCAAGTATTAAAGGCGAACCGATATAAATAAGAGTTTTTCTCTCATCCGTATTACTACGAATAGCAGCTTGAATATTATATGTTTTATTATTAATCACACTATTTTGCCCTTGGGTTGTAATCAGCGGACTGAAACCAGCCATACTTGTAACATTTTCCCCTGAATATATTTCGGGGTTTTTCATATTAAATATTTTATTAATCACTTTAAGCAGTTCCTTATGACTTTCAGCTGCAACGATATAGTCCAAATTGGCAGTATAAAGATAGTAATATTTCCACTTTACTCCCGGAAAATGATTTAATTTATCTTCTAAGTCAGAAAGTCTGAAATTATTATCATTTGTAACTAAACTGATAATCATATAAGTTTCATGCTTATATTGATCAGTTTCCAGGCAAAAACAACCCTTGAGGTATTCATTTTGCGTCTGGTAATTAAGTGAAATGGAGTTTTTATCAGTTAAGAATACATATTTGCTTTCATCTGCTGGTAAGTTAAGGTAATACAATATTTGTGAGAGATTGGTTTTTAGCTCATTTGCCGAAGATTCCATTCTTATTGTGGCCCAACAATCCATTCGTGATTCTAGAGAATTTGCACCGATTGATACAAAAGATAGGTAATATGGTGACTTATTATTAATTTGTTTTGCGATGGTATAATCAATTCCATAGTCACCTATTATAATAAGCATGGTGAAGAGAGATAAATAAAACAAAAATTTTTTAAACACAACATGTTCCTCCCCTTATTTCCATGTATGAATTCTTGCCGTACTTATCAGCATTTATTCTGTTGTTGCTATGACTGATTCGGATTTGCGCAAAAAAAAAGAGTTTTAAAAACTCTTTTAATCATTTATATTGATTAAGCCATATAAAATCTATTTTTCCAGCTTTTCCTCAGCCATATTAGTTCCATCAACTGGCGCATCATTCATTTTCTTTTCACCACCCAGGGCTTCAATTTTGGCTTGCTGCTGTTCCAGTTCTTTAATATAAGCTTCCTTACGCTGCTTCAAAATCAAGGCTTTTTTTTCAAATTTGATCGAATGTTTCCAGATAATGATCCCAAAAATAATGGTAACAACAAATACGATACCGATTAAAATTAAAAATCCTGTTTTCATATTTATCACCCCTCAGAAGATTTCGAGGTACTAAATCGATTTATTATAATTATACTGAAAGGAACTAATTTATTCATTATGTTCCGATAGCTGCTGTTTTTTTTTCAACAGTTTTTCTTTTCGTTTTGCTAAATTTTCTTCTCTTCTTTTATTTTTATTTTCCAAAGCTTTTTGTTGTAATTTGTAAGTGGTTTGCCATAAAAGCAGATAAATCAAACCTTTTATCAAGTAATAGGCTAACGTCACTACTATAAGTGTTTTTAGTAATGTATTTTCCATGCTTGATTATTAACTCCCCCACATGACTCTCTGTTTTATATCTAAAGCCGGAAGGAGCTACCCTTCCGGCTATATTATATAGAATGTTTATTTAGTCTACCTTTTCGCCTGCTGCCTTCAGTCGGGCTATTGATCTTTGTAATGCCAGTTTAGCACGAGAATAATTGATATTTTCGTCGCGTTGGCTTAACCTTTTCTCAGCTCTTTCTCTGGCTGCCTTAGCTCGAAGTATATCAATATCGAGTCCGTGTTCAGCAGTTTCAGCCAGAACTCGGGCTACATTATCAACTACTTCCATAAATCCCCCGCTTATAGCAATCCGAAACTCATTACCGGCAGGATCCTGATACCTTAATACGCCGATTTTAAGTGCTGCTACCAGTGGTGCGTGGTTTTTCAATATCCCAAGTTCACCTTCGACAGCGGGAGCAACCATGAACTGAACTTCTTCCTTATAAAGAATTTCTTCAGGGGTTACTATCTCAAGCATGAAGGTGTTGTCTGCCATAAGCTACGCCTCCAGTCTTTGTGCTTTGGCGACAGCAGTATCAATATTACCTACCATGAAGAAAGCAGCTTCCGGTAATTGATCGTGTCTTCCCTCCAAAACCTGGTTAAATGATTCAACAGTATCTGCTACCGGAACATATAAACCGGGGTTTCCAGTAAACTGTTCAGCAACATGGAACGGTTGAGACAGGAATCTCTGAATTTTCCTTGCCCGGGATACGGTCAATTTATCTTCGTCACTTAATTCATCCATACCAAGAATAGCGATAATATCCTGCAGTTCTTTATATCTTTGCAGAATCATCTGCACTCCCCGGGTAGTAGCGTAATGCTTCGCCCCTACAATATTGGGGTCCAGAATACGTGAAGTTGAATCAAGCGGGTCAACAGCGGGATAGATTCCCAACTCAGCGATGGAACGGGCCAAAACCGTCGTTGCATCAAGATGTGCAAAGGTCGTAGCCGGCGCCGGGTCTGTCAAGTCATCAGCCGGGACATAAACGGCCTGGGCTGAAGTGATTGAACCTTTACGGGTAGTGGTGATTCTTTCCTGCAGTAACCCCATATCAGTAGCCAGAGTTGGCTGGTAACCAACGGCTGACGGCATACGTCCTAACAATGCTGATACTTCGTTACCTGCCTGAGCAAAACGGAAAATGTTGTCAATGAAGATCAATACGTCTTGACCGCCTACATCACGAAAATATTCTGCAACAGTCAGACCGGTCAGCCCAACCCGCAAACGTGCTCCTGGCGGTTCATTCATCTGCCCATATATCAAAGCACATTTTTCGATAACACCGGATTCAACCATTTCACCCCATAGATCGTTTCCTTCACGGGTTCTTTCACCGACACCGGTGAAAACAGAATAGCCGCCATGCTCATAAGCTATATTTCTGATAAGTTCCATGATGATAACGGTTTTACCAACACCGGCACCACCAAACAAACCGATTTTACCACCTTTGGCATAGGGACATATAAGGTCAGCAACTTTAATGCCGGTTTCCAGCATTTCAGTAGCTGGCATCTGGTCAACCAATGCCGGGGGTTTACGGTGGATTTCCCAATAATCAGCTGCTTCTACCGGGCCTGCTTCATCAACAGGCTGCCCCAGCACATTTAATATGCGGCCCAGGCAATTATCGCCAACCGGTACTTTTATTGAAGCAGCGGTGTTCGTGGCTTTCATGCCTCTGCTAAGACCGTCAGTAGGATTTAATGCAACACATCTGACGGTATCATTGCCCAGATGCTGCATCGCTTCCAGAACAACATTCAGATTACCGCCTGACAGTGTGCCTTCCTGATCTTCTGATTTAATAGTTATCGCATTCATAAGGTCTGGTAACTCATTGGGCTTGAAGCGTATGTCAACAACTGCGCCTATAACCTGAGTTACTTCCCCATATGTTACATTCGCCATCCCTTACTTTCCTCCTTTATTGAGAGCTTCGGCGCCACCAACTATATCCAGAATTTCGTCCGTTATAGCAGCCTGCCTTACTTTATTCATTACCAAGGTAAGATTATCAATGATCTCGCCGGCATTCTGTGTTGCATTACCCATTGCTGTCATGGTAGCCCCATGTTCACTGGCTTTACCTTCCAGCATCGCATGGTATATTACACTGGCAACATATTTAGGCAACAGTGTCATCAGAATTTCTTCCGCGCTGGGCTCATACAGATAATCCACAAAATGCTCTTCGGTTTTTTCTTCAGTAGGCGTTTCCAGTGGCAAAATTTTTGTTATAGTAGGGACCTGCCGTAAGGCATTGTAGAATTTTGCATAAATCAAGTAGACTTCGTCCAACTCTTCGTTTTCATAGGCATTGATGACATAGTCAGCTATTTCTTTGGCATCAGCATAATTTACTTTATCGCCCAGGCTGACAAATTCTGCATCGACCCCACCACGTTTGCGGAAAAAGTCTCGTCCTTTTTTCCCAACTGCTATGATTCCGCTTTCAAGGTTGCGGCCATCCTCAGCTATAGCAGTAGTAACCAGTTTTATTATGTTGGTATTATAAGCACCACAAAGTCCCCGGTCGGAAGTTACTACAATATAGCCTACTTTGAGGATATCTTCGCGTTTTTCCAACAGAGGATGGTTGACATCATAGGCTACCCCTGCCAACCTGGCCAGGGTACCTGTAAGTGTTTCAGTATAAGGTCTTGAAGACTCAGCTCTTGCCTGTGCACGGCGCAGCTTAGCTGCCGCAACCATTTTCATGGCTTTGGTAATCTGCTGAGTACTTTTTACACTTCGTATCCTGCGTTTGTATTCTCTAACACCTGCACCTGCCAATTATTTCACCACCTAAACTGCAAAGGTTGATTTAAACTCAACGATTGCCTTTTTGAGGTTTGCCTCTGTATTATCATCGATTTTCTTATTATTCTTGATGGAGGTCAAAATGTCGGCATTAGCGCTTTTGATGAATTT
>DBRM01000011.1 GCA_002305965.1 Syntrophomonas sp. UBA1368 | reverse complement strand
TCAGTATGCTATAATTAAAATCAATAAGGAGTGAAGGAATATACTGCCGGCTTGCTTTATTGTGGAAGGAAAGCTTGACCGGTAAAGTAAGAGGAGGGGTCGTATGGAGTTTAAACTGAGTGAAGAACAGGAATTGATCAAAGCCAACATGAGAGAGTTTGCCAAAACCTACGTTGAGCCGGTTGCAGGGGAAATTGATGAAAGCGGACGTTATCCGGCAGAAATCATTAAGAAGCTGGGTGAAGGCGGTTGGATGGGCATGCCTTTTCCAGTGGAATACGGTGGCGCTGGTGCTGATTATTTAAGCTATGCCATCGCCGTGGAAGAATTGTCCCGTTCCTGCGCTGCTACCGGCTTTACCATGTCAGTACATACTGGCCTGGCCTGTGGGCCGATTGCACTTTTCGGCAGCGAAGCTCAAAAGAAAAAATACCTTACCCCCCTGGCCAACGGCGGGCATTTGGGCGCATTTGCCCTCACTGAACCCGGGGCAGGCACTGATGTCGGATCTGCGACCACCACTGCTGTACTAAAAGGGGATGAATATGTTTTAAACGGGACCAAAACCTTTACTTCCAATGGACCGGTAGCAGATACCTTTGTTACTTTTGCCTGGACCGATCCGGAGGATAAAAGAAAGGGGATGAGTTCTTTTATCGTATCCAAAGGGACCCCGGGATTAAGCATTGGAGCGCATTTTATGAAAATGGGGATCAGGGGCTCACAAACTTCCGAAGTGGTTTTCAAGGACTGCCATGTACCGAAAGAAAACCTGATCGGGAACCTGGGGGATGGCTTAAAAATTGCCATGTCATGTCTGGATCATGGCCGGATCGGGATTGCCGCCCAGGCAGTAGGGATTGCCCAGGCTGCCCTTGATGAGTCGATTGCTTACGCCAAAGCCAGGATTCAATTCGGCAAACCCATTGCAAAAAACCAGGCTATTCAATGGATGCTGGCTGATATGCAGACGGATATTACGGCAGGAAGGTTTTTATATTACTATGCAGCTTATCTGAAGGATCAGGGAATGCCTTTCAGCAAAGAAGCTTCCATGGCCAAAGTCTTCTGCTCGGAAATGTGTTTTAAACATGCTGCCAAAGCGGTGCAGATTTTTGGCGGATATGGCTACATCAAGGGACAGAAAGTGGAACGATTGCTGCGGGATGCGAAAATCACTGAAATCTATGAAGGTACTTCAGAAGCCCAGCGCATGAATATAGCCAGCAGTTTAATAAGATAGAGCACCGGGGGCCAGATCAAGACTGGTCCCCTTCTATCATTAGCTGAGAGGATTTATGTTATAATAAACAAAAATTGTCGGGGTATTTGAAGTGGAAGCAGAAAACAAGGGAATTGACCAGAAACTTTTTGAACATTTAAACGCTGCTTATAATAAATCGTCTTTTTATCAACTGCTGGGACTAAGGATCAAAAGCCTGGCACCGGGAAAAGCAGAAATTGTGACCGAAACAGCGAAGAAGCATGCCAATTCTCAGGGGATGGTTCACGGAGGACTGCTTATGACCGCAGCCGATTCGGCGATGGGAAATGCGATAAGAACCCTGGGAATCAGGGCCGTGACCGTGGACTGCAGTATCAGCTATCTGGCGGCTGCTGAATTTGGCAAAGATATTTTGGCGGTAGGAGAAATTATCAAAAGTGGTAAAAATATATTTTTTATGGAAGCCAAGGTTTGGGGTGATGAAAAACTTCTGGCTGTTGCTAAAGCAACTTTCTATAAAAACGGGGTCATTGAGGTATAGTTATAAATGATGCAGGAATTAATGCATATAAAAAAATATTGTGTCATTACGTTTCAATCTACATCCCATGCGCTTAAAGCCGAAAAAATTATGAAACAAAAGCAGCGGGAAATTCTAATAACGCCGACCTTAAGGGAGATTTCTTCCAGCTGCGGCTTGTCTTTGAAGTTTAAGCCTGAAATGCTGAAAACCATTTATGCTGACTTGTTGGAGAATCATGCTGCTGTGGATGAGATTTACGCGGTGGAAGTGAATCAGCGTAAAAACGTGATCAGGAAAATTGATCCTGCGGAAATATAATGACAGAACGGATCCGTTTTAATTTGGTTAAAGCGGATTATTTATGCATTTTTTTAAAGCTATATTAAGCTTTCATATGTGTTTCATGACCTGAGTTTTTAAGATTTTGCTGATGAAGTTAAGCATGAAGAAGGAGAAGTATGGTCTCATTTACGCCGGAGAAAATCGCTGCATATTATGCTCCCCAGGGATTGCTGCATGAAGTGGTGGCAGATTATAAATATCGTTCGGAGCAGGCTGATCTTGCTGCCGCCATCGCTGAGGCTTTTTTAGAGGACCGGTTCCTGGTGGCTGAAGTCGGTACGGGGGTGGGCAAGACCCTGGCTTATCTGCTTCCGGCCATAGAATGGGCCAAAACCCAACACGAAAAAGTGGTGATAACCACCAAAACCAGAGCTTTGCAGCAGCAAATCATTGAAAAGGACATACCCGATCTGATCCGGGCCCTGGACATGGATATCACCTGTGTTGAGGCCAAAGGGAGAGATAATTACGTATGCTGGAATAAATATATTGAAATATTGGCCGGGAAAAAGGCGCTGAGTGCTGAAGAACAGGAGTTCATGACCGCGGTTTTGAAGTGGGTGGAAACCACCCGGACCGGGGATAAGAAAGAACTTACTCTGAAAAATTCATTGCTCCGCCATTGGCATTTGCTGGCCGGCGACCGCCGTACCTGCATGCGAAATAAATGCCGCTTTCATGATAAATGTTTCCGGCTCAAGATGATCAAAAGCCTGGAGAAAGCAGATCTGATCATAACCAATCATGCCATGCTTTTAAGTGATATTTTAGTGGACAACAGTATTTTGCCGGAATATCAATATTTGGTGGTTGATGAAGCGCACGCACTGGAAAAGGAATCCTTTGATAAACTCTCCTTAAGCTGCCCCCGGCAGGAGATCACTGAAGTGCTGAAAGTTCTGGAGTTCCATGATAAAGGCTTTAGACGAGGGTATCTCAGGCAGCTTAAACGTAAAAACCAGCAGCTGGCTATAGATGAGAGTCTGGCTCTGACTGACAGGACGGCTGATTTGGCAGAACAGTTTTATCGCCAATTATCTGTGGGAATCAAGACCAATGACAGCTATTCCCTGGTCTTGACCGATGAGCTTATGGAGGAAGCCTGGTTTCAAAAAGCCTGGGATCTTTATAGTGACTGGCATGAGCAGCTGCGGCTGCTGATCAAAAGCCTGCAGGATTTGAGCCGGGAGGTCGAGGAAGAAGAAGAACCGGAACTGTTTAATATCATCGCCGTGCTGGAAGAAGTGTTTGACAGTGCTTATTGTATCATGGAAGAAGACCTGGGCAGCGAGGCCAAAATCGTCTGGCTGGAGACGGAACAGGAACAGGCGATTGGCATATGTTCCTCCCATGTCAGGATCGGTGAAGTGCTGGAAAACAAATTATATGACAAACTTTCAAGCCTGATTATGCTCTCTGCCACATTATCCATTGAGGATAAGTTTGATTATTTTATTGAGAAAGTGGGCTTAAGTGAATATCTGGCAGCGGAGCGGCTTGATCTTTTACTGAAAAAGTCACCTTTTGATTATCAGAACCAGGCCTGCCTGTATATTATAAACGATATGCCCGATCCACAGCATCTGGACTTTTCTCCCACTGTAGCCAGGGTATTGATGGATCTGTTGACAGTTGCCCGGGGCCGCACCATGGTTCTGTTTACTGCCAGGAAAGGCTTGCGTGAGGTTTCGCAGCTTTTGAGGCCATTTTGCAAACAAAAGGGGATCCCTTTGCTGGTACAAAATGAAGATGGTTCATTTGGCACTTTGATGGAAGAATATGCCCGGGAGAATAATGCGGTCTTAATGGGATTGGACACTTTCTGGGAAGGCGTGGACCTGAAAGGAGATTTGTTAACACTTTTAGTGGTGGTGAAACTTCCTTTCCGGTCCCTGGCAGAACCATACAGCAGTGCGGGAGATAAATATTTTCGTTTGCAGCACCGCAATAGTTTCAGTAATTTCCTTCTGCCGGATGCGGCGGTACGGTTCAAACAGGGGGTAGGGCGCCTGATTCGCAGTGAAACTGACCGGGGAATTGTAGTGGTGCTGGACAACCGGCTGAGCGCGAAAGCATATGGCAAAGTATTTCTCAACAGCATTCCCATCAAAAACACAATCCAGACCAGAAGTGATGAATTGCTGCCACTGATCGAAGACTGGTTGTAAAATGTAAAACGATAGCTAGAAATGATGACACTCTTTTTCATACTCTTTCATAAGATACATTACATCATCTGAGCAGGAGGGTTAAAAGAGTGCGGATATATTATGTGAAAATACCTATTTTTGTACGTAATCTTTTAATGAAAGTCTGGGGTTAAAAGAAGGAGTAGGTTTCAGCTACTCCTTTCAGACCGCCGGAATAAGCGAATCTCATTGTTGCATCACAGGCCCCGCTCACTCATCGTTATATATGGGGATATTCCCCTTCGATCGGGGGTGTGTCCCCGCACCTCGATTTGGATTCAATCACGGGGCTTGCTCGCGCCTCGATCTTCACTTTTTTGTTCGGCCTGCCAAAATTTTTGACAAGCCGGAAGTTTATGATCCAACTCCTTCTTATGGGTTCTTGGGGTGAAACTATGTGGGGAATACGAATCTATCTGGCTGCAGTATTTTTGATGATCGGTTTTATTATGCTATTTATTAACTGGTTTCACAGTCTGTAAAAACAATTAACTCCCTGACAGCCCTATGCCTAAAATTCCTCCCAATCCACCTGCTGCCAAAGCGATGAGCAAGGTATAAATAACATTGGAAAAGCTGAGCAGGGCAGGTACAAAAATAAAGGTAGCTGCCAGGATAAGGATAAAATAAGCGGTGCCCATGGTCAGACCTCTGAACAGGCCTTTATTTCCATATGACTGACTGACCATACAACCGCCGGTAAAAATTGTAAGAATCAAAATGACTTTTCCCAAAGTGGATAATAAGGATTCTGACAGTGATGTATAATATACGATGCTTCCGGTGATCATAGCCAGAATGATTGAAAACACCAGGGTTTTTATTAAGACTTTTATTTCAATGGACATGCTTTTTGGCATCATAATAACACCTCCTAATTGGAAAATATGATGGCAGGGTTCATTTTATGTTACATTCCTGACAGAATATTTTTGGCAGCCACCGGTGAAGTACTTGTCTATGCCGAAAGGTATTTGCCTGCCTGAGCAGAAGAAGATCACCCGGAGACTACTTTTTGTACCAGCAGGTTCTGTTTTTTCCACCATATGCTATAATTTATAAAGCTGATGATTGAAAGGGGTATGGATTTGACAACTTTTGAAGCATTACTGATCGGCGCTGTTCAGGGGCTGACGGAATTCCTGCCAGTGAGCAGTTCCGGTCATTTAGTAATATTGCAGAATCTGTTGGGAGTCAAGGAACAACCCTTGACCTTTGCTGTTTTGGTGCATATGGGTACGCTGATTTCGGTATGTGTCGCCTTTCGTTCTGATATTGCAGCCATCTTACGGAAACCTTTTACCAAACTGACTTATCTGATCGTTGTGGGCTGTATTCCTGCAGGTTTAGCCGGATATTTCCTGGCCCCCTACTTTGAAAAAGCCTTTGAATCATTGGTGGTGGTAGGATTTGGTTTGATTTTTACCGGAATCATTCTGCAGATTTCAGAGAGACTATCGGTCAGGGTTATATTTGGCAAGGAAGTAAAAGAGACTACCTATAAAGATGTGCTGCTGATCGGTCTCATGCAGGCCATCGCTATTATTCCCGGTATTTCACGTTCCGGTTCCACCATTGCTGCGGGACTGATGACCGGATTGGACCGGGAATTTGCCGCCCGCTATTCTTTTTTGCTTTCCATTCCTGTTATATTAGGAGCAGGATTGCTGGAACTACAGGACTTGTTTACCGTTGGTATGGATTTTAGTGATGGCATACCGTATTTGGCCGGTGTGATCTCGGCGATCGCTTTCGGCCTGCTGGCCATCAAAGTAGTGATGAACCTGGTCAGAAACGGACGGCTGGCGTATTTCTCCTATTATGTTTGGTTATTGGGCGTTTTGGTTTTAGGATATGCTTTTTTCTTTTAGGAGATAAAAGAAGGAATTTAATGGCAGATATAGAAAGTGGAAGCAATACGCATTGAGGTGTCATTTAAATGGCCAAAAAACCAGAACCGAAAGTGAAAAAATTAAAACCGAAACCAACGAATCAAGAGGCAGAGAAGACTTTCCGGGTAAAGTACGAGATCATTTCGCTGGTATTACTTATGCTGGCGGTATTTATTTATTTATGTGTGAAAAAGTTTTATGGTCTCCCTGAAGACACCTTGTTCATTGGAATATTGGGAACCTATTTTTCCCGGGGGCTGAATTGGCTTTTGGGAGATGGGGCGATCATAAGTTCATTTTTCCTGCTTTTGTGGTCCATCCATATCGGGATAAATAAAAAAATATGGTCAGGGCAAATGTGGGGTTTGGTGGTTCTTGCTCTGGCGATTCTTATTTATCTCAGCATCTACTCCATTCCCAAAGGCCTCACAGAACTGGAAGCCGGACTTAAAGGTATGGGGGGCGGGGCTTTAGGCGGTATGCTGGCATATGTGTTTATGCAGCTGCTGGGAAAAGTAGGCTTACTGATCGTACTGATCGTATGTGCGATCATTGCCATCCTGATGATCATCAATCAGCCTTTGGACAAGATTACCTCAGCTATTTCTCTATCCGCCAAAAAGGCCGGACAGTTTTTGGCAGGGATCTTGTTTTATGAGGAAGAAGACCAGGCAGGTCCGGTCGATAAGAACGCACCGCTGATCATTGATCATAAAGAAAAAGCCCCGGCCAATGTGATACAGATGCCGGAAGCGGAGGTCGAAGCATATCAGCCGATCCTGCCGGCAGAAGCGGAAGAAAAAATCAGCCGCAAGAAAAATGAAACCAAGATCGTATTACCGGTAACCAAGACAGCTTCCTACCAGAAACCTCCTTTGGAATTGCTGAGCGAAGCCAGTGAAGAAAGAAGTATTGATAAAAAGAATATTAAAAATAGTATCAGTGTTTTAGAGGATACGTTTTCCAGCTTCGGCATTAGTGTCAAAGTAAAGCAGGTCAGCTGCGGCCCGGCGGTTACCCGTTATGAACTTTCTCCGGCTCCCGGGGTCAAGATCAGCAAGATCATAAGCCTTACCGATGATTTGCAATTGAATCTGGCTGCTCCGGGAATCAGGATCGAAGCACCTATACCGGGAAAATCAGCCATTGGCATCGAAGTGCCCAATAGCAAGATTTTAAGTGTGGGTCTGCGGAACCTTTTATCTTCTGCGACCTTTAAGAAAATAGCCAGTCCCCTGGCTTTTGCCTTAGGGGAAGATATTTCCGGCAACCCGGTAGTGGGTAGATTAAATGATATGCCTCACCTGCTGATTGCAGGATCGACGGGTTCCGGAAAGAGTGTATGCTTGAATAGTATTATTATAAGTATTTTATACAACACGACCCCGGATGAATTAAAACTGGTCTTTATTGATCCTAAAATGGTGGAACTAACCGTTTATAACGGGATACCTCATCTGCTCACGCCAGTGGTGACCGATCCTAAAAAAGCATCCATTATCCTGAAATGGATGGTTAATGAAATGGAAAAGCGCTATAAATTATTTGCCGAGCAGGGAGTCAGAGACATAAACCGCTATAACCAGATCGCGGCAGAGAAAATGCCCTATATCGTTATTATTATTGATGAACTGGCAGATTTGATGATGGTATCCCCGGTGGAAGTGGAAGATTCCATTTGCAGACTGGCCCAAATGTCACGGGCGGCAGGAATGCATTTGATTGTGGCTACCCAGCGTCCTTCGGTGGATGTGGTGACGGGTATCATTAAAGCCAATATACCTTCAAGGATCGCCTTTGCGGTTTCTTCCCAGGCAGATTCCCGGACCATTTTGGATAGCGGCGGAGCAGAAAAACTGCTGGGTAAAGGGGACATGCTCTTTTTCCCGGTTGGGGCGGTCAAACCTTCCCGGGTGCAGGGAGCCTATGTTTCCGACCATGATATTGAAATGACGGTGGAATATATCAGGAGTCAGGTAGATCAGGAAGAAGCCTCACAACAAAAAGAAGAACTTGATATGTTGTTTGAACAGGCAGAGTTCGATTATGATGACAACCTTTTCTGGGAAGCGGTGAGTGTCTTTGTTGACACCCAAAAGGCGTCCGTATCACTGTTGCAGAGGAAATTGCGGATAGGTTATGCAAGAGCTGCCCGCCTGGTTGATATGATGGAAGAACGGGGAATCGTATCAGAACTGGACGGTAATAAAAGGGAAGTATTGATCGATCATAATCAGTTAAGCAAATTGACGGCCAATATCGAGCAATTTTAAATTCATTTCTAGGAGAGCGTAATATGGGATTAACCGTGCGGGAAACAGAAATTTTGGAACTGCTTAAAAAAGAACCCCTGATATCTCAGGTGGAATTAGCGGACCGGCTTGGTATTACCAGATCATCGGTTGCAGTACATATATCGAACCTGATGAAAAAAGGGGTAATACTTGGAAAAGGGTATGTTTTTAACCAGGAAGCTTCCATCGTTATTTTTGGAGAAAGCTGTATGCGCATAGAAATAACTGAGAAGCCGGAAAGCAGGATAGACATGCATCTGGGCGGCTTTGCCGTAGAAGCTGCAAAAGCATTCGCTGAACTTAGCGTCCAGAGTAAAGTGGTAACTGTAGTAGGCAAGGATCAACTGGGAGAATATATCATCGATAAGATGCAGGAAAAAAAGATAGATATATCAAATATTTCACGCGATCAAGGCTTGAGAAGCAGCCGGGTCGTGTATATCGACGGTGTTATATCATATCAGGAAGGTGTTAAACCTGCCGACTACGATCAGGCTGCAGATACATGGGAGTGGGTATTGATAAACTCTGATTGGTTACTTATTGATCCAGGTATTCAGGGGGATGTTTTCGAGAAACTGGTGTCCCGTAATGATGAAAAAATGCCTCTGACCGGAACCTGTTTATATTTGGACACAACCGCAGAAATTCCACAGTTTTATACCCAAACCTCCCTTTTGGTGATCGGACTGAAGAATTCAGAAAATATTGATTATTTTAGCCGAAAAATGTTAGACTTGGTTAAGACTAACAATACACGCTGTATTATTACTGATGGTCATACCGGACTTATTTATATGGATCCTGAAACTGCCATTGAATTTCCTTTAATGCCCAATCAAAGTTTTTCTGTAAGTAACCGTTTGCCATTTTTACTGGCCGGGATGATTTATGGGCTGGCCCGTCAATACCCTGCCAGACAAGCGGTCCGAATCGCGGTTGGCACAGCTTCCTCCAATGTAGGAAGTTAAAATTCAAACGGTTTGCATATCAAAGGAGTGAATCGGTAGATGTTATGGGGTGAAAAATTAAGAAAACGACGGGAAGAGTTGGGCTACACTCTTCAGATGGCGGAAGAACAGACCAAGATACGCAAATTATATCTGCAGGCTTTGGAGAATGAAGATTTTGCTGTTTTGCCCCCGAGAATTTATGCCACTGGATTTGTAAAAAACTATGCTCGTTTTTTAGGGTTGGACGAAAAACAGCTTACCCAGGAATTCAAGGAACTGGCATATGCTAATCAGGAAGTACACGATGAAGAAATCGTGACTTATACTCCGGAAAAAAGCGCAGTACCTGATTGGCTGAATGCTAAAAATATTGCAGCTGCGGTGGTATTTTTGCTGATTGCAATATGGGCGGGCAACTATTTGGTTAGTTATTTCTCCGGTCAGAATATTGTTGAACAGCCAATTGTTAAACCTCCCATTGTGGAGCCACAGGAACCGGCTGGCGGGGAGGAACCCCAGCAGCCAGACAATATTCCTGCGGTTCCTGACAAGGTTGATGTTTTAGTATCAGCCAGTCAGGAATGCTGGCTGGAGGTAAATATTGATGGAGCTAATAATTTTACCGGTTTCATCAAAGCGGGAGAAGAAAAAAGTTTTACCGGAGAGGAATCTGTCTATCTCAAAGCCGGAAATGCCGGGGGAATTGAAATCATACTGAATGGTGAAAACTTAGGCGTATTTGGCGATGTCGGCCAGGTCAAACGCCAGACATTTACCCTTTAACATGCCAGACAGGAGTAAAAGGATCAAGTGAATATTGGTTTTATCAGTCTCGGTTGTGCGAAAAACCGGGTGGATACAGAAATAATGATGGCTCTGGTGCAAAAAAGCCAACATAAATTGGTCAACGATCTTGAAAAAGCTGAGTTGGTCATTATCAATACATGTGGATTTATAAATGACGCCAAAGAAGAAGCCATCGATCATATAATCAGCACCGGGCATTTGAAAGAGCAGGGAAAATTACGTTATATAATCGCCGCCGGATGCCTGGCTCAGCGATATGGCCGGGAATTAATGGATGAAATGCCGGAATTGGACGGAGTAATAGGAGTATCAGCTTATCACGGAATTATTGATGTGATCGACCAGATCGCAGAGGGGAAAACCCCTGCCTTAATCGAGCCCGCGCCTGCCGAGTTTATTGAAAAGGGAGAAAGAGTGCTTTCCACACCCCCTGGATATGCTTATCTGAAAATCACTGAGGGCTGCAATAATCGCTGTTCTTATTGTGCCATTCCTATGATCCGCGGACAACTCCGTTCCAACCCGGAACCGGAGATCCTGAAAGAAGTTGAAAGTTTAGCGAAAAAAGGCATCAAGGAATTGGTGATCCTGGGGCAGGATACCGCTGTATACGGACAGGACCTGGGTGTAAGCAACGGCTTGCCCTCGCTTTTAAAGCAAATAAACCGGATAGGCGGAATTGAATGGATCCGCTTAATGTATCTGCACCCTGCCCATATAAATCAAGAGGTCATTGAAACCATCGCTGCAGACAACAAGATTCTTCCTTATATGGACATTCCCGTTCAGCATGCTTCCACTTCGGTTTTAAAAAGGATGAACCGCGGCCACGATTTTGATTCTTTGTATTCTTTGCTAAATAAGCTGAAAACGGAAATCAAGGATCTGGTATTAAGAACCACTGTAATGACAGGGTTTCCCGGGGAAACGGAGCGGGATTTTACCGAGCTCACTGATTTTGTGACGAGTATTCGATTTGACTGGCTGGGGTGTTTTGCTTACAGTGCTGAAGATGATACTGCCGCTGCTCTCATGCCTGATCAAATTCCTGATGAGGTCAAACAAGCCAGAATGGAGCAGATATTAAAAATACAGAAAAAAATCACCCGGGAAAAAAATATCCGCCGACTGGAGCGTACCTTGCCTATATTGATCACCGGGCAGAAAAGCAAAAATTTATATACCGGCCGGGGTTATTTTCAGGCACCGGAAGTGGATGGAATCACCATTGTTAAAACACCGCAAAAGCTTGTTAAAGGTGAATTTGCTAAGGTCACGCTCAAAGGGATCAGGCTTTATGATATGATCGGTGAACTGGCAAAGGAAGAATCATGATTCACTGGGTGAACCCAAGATCTGACGAAATATGATTGAAAAAATGAAAAGAGTACACATTGTAACAATGATATTCACTTTTATTTGACGGTATAAGAGGGCTTAAAGCCCTCTATTTTTTTAGGATCATATAATTGGTCATTGCAGAAGCGATTAATTTGCCCTCTTTGCTGAAAGCTTCACCAGCCAGACTTATGGTGGTTTTCCCTTTGGACTGGACCCGGGCGAAAACTCTCAGGGTATCATCTTTAAAAATAGGCCGGTGGAACGTGGTACTGATATCGATGGTGGCAATAGGGACTTTTTCTGTAACCAAATAGCATAACTGGCCAAAGGTATTGTCAAAGGCAGCTACAATAAATCCGCCCTGCATGGACCCGGCCAGATTGAGGAATTTATCTGCCACGGGGTAATCAACGGTTAGACTTTGGCCCGGCAGATATTCCAGGGTTTTTTGATCGAGCAGTATGGAACATTGCGGACGATAATCCACTTTATCAAAGATGAGCTTCAACAGTTCTGTGCGGTCAGTGATCGGTTCATTCAATTGTGACCCTCCCCCCTTCTTTCTCCTAACAGTTTATTATGATTTCGTAATTTTGGCAAAAGAAACAAAGATGTTCTTACAGCTGCAGGCAAACAATGCCGGTATTACCATATTTAAAGTACAGAGCTGAACCGTTCTCTGTGATATAATGGCGGAGACAGGGGGTGTTGAAGAAGATGAAGCAACCGGATAAAAGAATTATAACAGCAGCCATATCATTACTTGTAACTTTCAGCCTTTTGCTGGGCGGCTATAGTTTTTATAACAATTATATTGTCAAGAAGCCTTTGCTGAAGGCGTTAAAAGATGTTGACGGGGTCCAGGATGTGAAAGTGTCCAAAGAGGAAGGCCAATACCGGATCACGGTGGTTCTGGATGAAGTAGAAAACCTGCAAAGTTCATATGTGAAACTGGATGAAACTTCAACTGCGTATTTAGCCAGAAAAGGATATGAACTGCAGATCGCCGACCATCGCAGCCAGCAGCTGACCGATCTTTATGACCAAATGCAGCCTTATATCTATGAAGCCCTGGCAAAGAATAATTATATATGGCTGCAGGAAGAAATAAGCAGACAATTACTGCACAATAGTCCGGATACCGAATATAGGTTTTCTATTGATGGTGACAGGATATACCTGCAGCTTACACAGGAACAGAAGAGTCTTTATGCCGTTATTCCCCGGCAGATAACCGAGGGAACCGTATCAATATGAGAGGAGGGACCATGATGATAGAAATAGCAGTCGGCGCAGGGATCGGAGTGCTGATATTTCTGGCCGTGGTTGGGGTCAATATTACCCCCCTCCTGTTTATTGCCCTGGTGGGAGGTGCTTTTTATTATTTCACCAAAACCCAGAGCAAAGTGAATTTTCAGGAAATCAGCAGCCAGGGAAAATATAACAACCCGCTCAGTTTTGATAATATCGGCGGTCAGGATACGGCGATAAAAGAATTACAGGAAGCCCTTGATTTTATGATCCATGCTGACGAGATCAGCCGTATGGGGATCAGACCATTAAAAGGGGTTCTGCTGGTAGGTCCGCCGGGAACCGGAAAAACCCTTCTGGCCAGAGCCGCTGCCAGCTATACCAGATCAGCTTTTATCGCTGCCTCCGGCAGTGAATTTATTGAAATGTATGCGGGTGTCGGGGCGAAAAGAGTGCGCAAATTATTTGCGGAAGCGCGTAAAAAAGCGATCAGGGAAAAGAAATCCAGTGCCATTATTTTTATTGATGAGCTGGAAGTTCTGGGCGGGAAAAGAGGCAGTCACAGCAGTCACCTGGAATATGATCAGACCTTAAATCAATTATTGGTGGAAATGGATGGCATTACTCAGGATGAAACCCGTATTTTAGTGATCGGCGCCACCAACCGGGCTGATTTACTGGACCAGGCTCTGATCAGACCTGGAAGGTTCGATCGTCAGGTGCAGGTAGGTTTGCCGGATAAAAAAGGACGAGCCCGAATCCTGGAAATACATTTAAAGAATAAGAAGGTCCGGGATGAAGCTTTAATTGATGAAATAGCCCGGGCGACTTTTGGCTTTTCCGGCGCCCACATCGAAAGTCTGGCCAATGAAGCAGCTATACTGGCTATGCGGGAAAATGCGGCGGAGATAGAAATGCATCATTTTAATGAAGCCATTGATAAAGTGATTATGGGGGAGAAATTGGATCGCCAAATATCACCGCAGGAAATGGAACGGGTCAGTATACATGAAAGCGGTCATGCAGTGATCAGTGAACTGACTGAGCCCGGATCAGTATCCTCTTTGACCATCGTGCCGCGAGGCAAAGCGCTGGGCTTTTTACGCAAGTCCCCTCAGGATGATCAGCATCTGTATACTTGTGAGCAGCTGGAGAAACAGATCATGGTAACGGTAGCAGGTGCAGTGGCGGAAGAAATCAAATACGGAAGCAAAAGCACCGGGGCCAGAAATGATTTTGAACAAGCCTGGACCCTGGCCAGGGAAATTGTGGATTGCGGACTTTCTTCATTAGGTATTATAAATTCACAGGATACGCCGCAGCAGGTGGTTTACGAACAATGCAAAGAGATCATTCACCAGTTGGAGGATCAAACCCGGAAGCTCCTGAGTGCTGAAGAAGACCTGCTTTTTAAACTGTCGGCTTTTTTATTGACAGAAGAATCCATCGACCGGGAAACTTTTTTACAATTGAAAGCCAGCTAAACGATATTGAACCGGGTTTGATATATGATATGGTTTTCGTATATCAATAACAGCAGGCCGAATCCAAAAATGAAGATCGAGGCACATACAAGCCCCGCGAGTGAAGCGTACTTAGGTACGTTGACCGAGCGGGGTTTGTAATGTAACAATGGGATTCGCTTTTTTTTACGGTCTGGAACCGGGTTGATACCCGGTTTTTTTTGTGCGCTTCTTTACCGATATTACCGGCGAAAATGTATATAATGTATATAATAAAAGACAGATAGTATTGAGGAGATGATGACTGGTTTGAAAAAGGCATTTATTATTGCCACCGGAACGGAACTGCTGCTGGGCAGCACCATCGATACCAACTCAGACTTTATTGCCCGGAGATTAATGGAAGCAGGCGTAAAAGTGATCGGCCGGATCATTGTGGGGGATCAGAAGGAAGAAATATTTGCAGCTTTTGCCCTGGGAGCGCAGCTGGCAGATATAATCATCTCCAGCGGCGGGCTGGGACCAACTAAAGATGATTTGACCAAGGAAACCGCCTGTGAATTTATGCAGGTTAAGCCGGAAGTGGTAGAAGAAGAAGTGACCAGAATCCGGGATTTTTTTGCCCGGCGCCATAAACCGATGCCGGAAAACAATATCAAGCAGGCAATGTTTCCGCGTGAAGCCATTATTCTGGCCAATAACTCCGGCACAGCTCCGGGGATGTACTTATATAAAGATCAAAAAACCATCATTGTACTTCCCGGTCCTCCCCGTGAGATGAAGAAAATGTTTTTGGAAGAAGCTGAACCTTTGCTCAAGGAAAAACTAAATCTGACCGGAAAGAAAGCAGTCAGTCGGGTCATAAAAGTTTTCGGCCCAGGGGAATCGCAAGTAGAAGAAATGATAAAAGATGTTATGGATGATCCGCAGGGATGTTCTTTCGCACTGCTGGCATCAGATGGTGAAATACATGTAAGGATAACAGCAGAAGGGGAAGATCAGCAAGCCAGCCAAAGATTACTTGACGGACTGACGGAAAAAATTAAGGCTGATATGGGAGCTTATATTTATGGTTATGATGAGGATGCTTTGGTATCAGTGGTGGCAGGATTATTGAGGGATAAGGGTCTTACCCTGGCAGTTGCAGAATCATGCACCGGCGGATATCTGAGCAAAACCATTACAGATTTACCAGGTAGTTCTGCATACTTTTGGGGCGGGGCCATAACTTACAGCAATGAAGCCAAGAATAAGCTGATCGGTGTGAATGACCAAACGATCAGAGATTTTGGTGCAGTAAGTGAAGAAACCGCCCGGGAGATGGCAGCGGGAATCAAAAAAACCGCTGGCAGCGATATCGCCATTGCCATAACAGGTATAGCCGGCCCCGAAGGCGGAACTGATACCAAGCCTGTTGGACTGGTCTATATTGCGCTGTTCAGTGATGAAAAGCAAAAGGTATACAAGTTGCATTTTAACAGTCATCGGGAAGGAAACAGGATTTTGGCCGTAAAATCAGCTCTGGATATAGTTCGCCGTTATTTGTGTGAGAAATAAAAAGATGGGAGAATGAAAAACCAATTTATTAATTTACAAAATTAAGCAGAAATAGATTTGACATTCCTGATATTACTCATTATAATTTTAAAAAGCGAACATATGTTTGAGGAGGATTTTGAAAATGGAAAATATCATTGAACAGGGTAAAATTGATGCCTTAAACAATACGATACGAAACATAGAAAAACAATTTGGCAAAGGTTCTATCATGAAGCTTGGGGAAGCAGCGGTCATGAATGTGGAAGTAATATCCAGCGGGTGTATTTCCCTGGACCTGGCGATGGGCGTAGGAGGATTTCCCCGGGGGCGTGTGATCGAAATATTCGGACCGGAGTCTTCGGGTAAAACCACCGTGGCTTTGCATGCTATCGCCCAGGCCCAAAAAGATGGAGGCATGGCTGCCTTTATCGATGCGGAACATGCACTTGATCCGCTTTATGCAAAGCATCTGGGGGTGGATATAAACAACCTGTTGGTATCCCAACCCGACAGCGGTGAACAAGCCCTGGAAATTGCGGAGGCTCTGGTACGCAGCGGTGCCATCGATGTGATCGTCATTGATTCTGTGGCAGCATTGGTTCCCAAAGCAGAACTGGACGGGGAAATGGGAGATGTTCACGTTGGCTTGCAGGCCCGGCTCATGTCACAGGCTTTGCGCAAATTGACCGCACATATCGGCAAATCAAAAGCCTGTTGTATTTTTATCAACCAGATTCGTGAAAAAGTGGGGATCATTTATGGCAACAATGAAACCACCACCGGCGGAAGAGCCTTGAAATTTTACTCTTCGGTTCGCCTGGAGGTAAGAAAAGGGGAAGCCATCAAACAAGGGACGGAAGTGATCGGGAGCCGTGCCAAAATCAAAGTAGTGAAGAATAAAGTGGCGCCGCCTTTTAAAACCACCGAAGTTGACATTATGTATGGTACGGGTATATCCAGGGAAGGTGATCTGCTCGACATTGCTGCCGCCATGGAGATTGTCTCCAAAAGCGGATCGTGGTATTCCTATGAAGGGGAGCGCATAGGACAGGGACGTGAAAATTCCAAGGAATATATCAAAAACAATCCTGAGTTTTACGATTTGCTGGAAAAGAAAGTAAAAGAAGCCATTCGCGGCGAAAAAGCAGCCGACCGTATCAAGCCGTCATCAGGCAGTGAGGACGCAGAGTAAACAAATCACGGCATGGCTTGACACTAGGTGGCAAACTAAACTAAAATCTAAGGTAAGGCTACATTATAGAAGCCTTACCTTACTACTTTGACCAATTAGACTACGCTAATTAATATATATTTTCCATTTAACTGGAGTTTGGATACATGAAGTATAGACATATAGATCCTAAAATATAGATTTATTAATGGTTGTCTGTATAAGGTTAAGGGGAGTTATTTAAACTTCACTTATGTTAAGAATATGATTACATTGTGAAGTTGAGAATAATCATTCAACAAGGTAAGTGTTTCTTAAGAGCCGGGTGTTTACTCGGTTTTTTTATGGACTAAATTAAAAATGATACGAAATACATCAAGGGAGGTGGAATTATCAATTTACTGGAGAGTTTTATTATTATTAGTATTGCTCTGGCGGTTGGGCTTATAGCCGGATATTTTGGACGGCGATTTGTGGCCGAAAGCAAATTCGGTTCGGCAGAAGAAGAAATCGCCAAAATGCTTGATGAAGCCAGCAAAGAAGCGGAAGCACTAAAAAAAGAAATGTTATTGGAAGGAAAAGAAGAGATCCATCGAAACCGCCAGGAAGCTGATAAAGATATTCGTGATCGTCGCCGGGAACTGGACCGGATAGAAAGAAGGATCATTCAAAAAGAAGAGAGCCTGGACAAAAAAGCTGAAAACATGGAGAAAAAGGAACAACTCCTGCACGAAAAAGAAAAAGAAGCTGATAAAACCAATAATGATTTGAAACTGATCCTGACCCAGCAGTTAAAGGAACTGGAAAGGTTATCAGGCTTGACCTCTGAGGAGGCCAAGGAATTGTTGTTATCCAATATAAGTCAGCAAATCAGACAGGAAACTGCATTAATGATCAAAACCATTGAAAGCGAAGCCAAAGAGGAGGCCGATAAAAAAGCGAAGAACATTATCAGTCTTGCGATTCAGAAATGTGCGGCTGATGTAGTTTCTGAAACCACTGTTTCTGTTGTGCCATTGCCCAATGATGAAATGAAGGGAAGAATAATCGGCCGCGAAGGAAGGAATATAAGGACTTTTGAAACCTTAACCGGTGTCGACTTGATCATTGATGATACACCTGAAGCGGTCATCCTGTCATCTTTTGATCCTATAAGACGGGAAGTTGCACGCATTGCGCTGGGAAACCTGGTGAATGACGGCAGGATTCATCCGGCCAGGATCGAAGAGATGGTGGATAAAGCCCAGAAAGAAATTGACCAGGAGATCCGGGAATTAGGAGAACAGGCCGCCTTTGAAGTTGGGGTTCACGGCATTCACCAGGAATTGATCAGACTTTTGGGACGCTTGAAATACCGTACCAGCTATGGACAGAATGTGCTGAAGCATTCTATTGAAGTAGCACATCTGGCAGGTGTCATGGCGGCGGAACTGGATGTGGATGTTATGATGGCGAAACGGGCCGGATTACTGCATGATATTGGCAAGTCAGTTGACCATGAAGTTTCCGGACCTCATGTTGAAATCGGCGTGGACCTGGCCAAAAAATACCGGGAAAACAAGGATGTGATCCATGCCATTGCAGCCCATCATGGTGATGTTGCCTATGAGACCATAGAGGCAGTTCTGGTACAGGCCGCGGATGCTATATCTGCATCACGCCCGGGAGCTCGCCGGGAAACCCTGGAAACATATATAAAACGTCTGGAAAAACTGGAGGCGGTAGCTGAGTCTTTTTCCGGCGTCGAAAGAACTTTTGCGATTCAGGCCGGGCGGGAAATACGCATAATCGTTAAAGCTGATGAGGTCGATGACCTGCATGCCATCAACTTATCCCGGGATATTGCCAAAAAGGTAGAAGCTGATCTGGAATACCCGGGGCAGATCAAAGTTGTTGTGATCAGAGAGACGCGGGCAGTGGAATACGCAAAATAGTATCGCTTTAATCAGCAGAGCAGCTTTAAAACCAGGGCTGCTCTGTTTTCTTATGGTGTTGTTATATATTACCTTCAGCAAAAGAGCAGGACTTTCTTTTTGCTTTGAAGAAAATGTTTGTATTATATTTTTTTAGGAGAAGATGTAGATGAATAGTACCTGTATAGATATGCTGATCAATGTTTCTGTAAATTATCCCGAACTAAATGGGATCAAATATCAGACCGATGAGGAAACAATTGCGCTGAAATTTGCTCTTAAGGGAATGAAGACCGGAGATCATTTGCCGGGATTGCAGATGAAATTACGTAAATGTTATCACCTTTATCATACGCTTTACCACACGCAGCCAAAGATGTTCAATATAAGTGTTAATGAGTTGGAAGGGATTGTTTTTTTTACTTTGTATCGGGATCAAGCCACATTAACGGAAGAAGAAATCGACTTGTACATAAATATCATGAAAGAAGATTATGATCATTATCTTGTCAAAGATAACATTAATATTAAAACCATTGATACCTATAAGCAGAGCTTGAAGAAAAATTTACTGCACAGAATCTGTAAGTCCCGGAACTGTAATAGCTTTTGGGCTTTTCGCCAGGGTGGAAAGGTTTTTGTGTTAAATAAATGATGGAGGCACTCAGGTGAATATTTTAGTCATCGGTGATATTGTGGGAAAGCCGGGCCGCCGGGCTCTGAAAAGTTTGCTGCCGGGTCTGCAGAAAAAACATGATATCCATTTTACCATAGCCAATGCGGAAAACGCTGCCGGGGGCAGGGGGCTTAACCGGGAAGTTTTTAACGAAATTATCGGTGCCGGGGTCGATGTCTGTACAATGGGCAACCATGTGTGGGACAATCGTGAAATCTATACTTTTATCGATGACGAGCCCAGGATCGTGCGGCCGGCAAACTACCCCGGCAATTGTCCTGGACAGGGATTTCACATCTACACTGCCGGATTCAGTAAAAAAGTAGCGGTGATGAATGTTTCCGGCCGGGTTTTTCTTGATGCGCTGGATTGTCCCTTTCAAATCGCGGAAACCATTCTGTCCCGCCTGCAGGATAAAGCTGATCTTATCATCATTGATTTTCACGGAGAAGCTACGTCGGAAAAGCTGGCTTTTGCTTATTATTTTGCCGGCCGGGCTGATGCTGTGCTGGGGACTCACACCCATATCATGACGGCTGACGAAAGAATCCTGCCGGGTGATACGGCTTATATTACTGATTTGGGTATGACCGGTCCGGTGGATTCAATATTGGGAATGGAGAAAGAACAGGTGATTCAGAGATTTTTGCGGCAGAGACCGGCAAGGTTTGAAGTAGCCAAAGGTGCAGCGCAATTGCAGGGAGTGGTCTTAAACTTTAATGATGACACCAATAAGGTGATCAATATTGAAAGAATATGTCAGGTCATCGATTAATATGAAAATATTGGCAGAGTGTTGTAAACAAAAAGAAGGAATTACCAAATCAATTTAGAATATAATCATAAAGGAGAGCAAGCCAGCTATATATATTACTATTGAGGGGGGTTATTGTTCATTATGGAAGTGTTAAAGGTTTCAGCAAAATCAAGTCCAAATTCTGTGGCCGGAGCGCTTGCTGGTGTATTAAGGGAACGGGGGGCAGCCGAAATACAAGCGATTGGAGCAGGCGCTATCAATCAGGCAATAAAAGCCATCGCGATTGCAAGAGGATTTGTAGCTCCAAGCGGGATGGATCTGATTTGCATACCTGCATTTACGGACATCATGATTGAAGGTGAAGAGAGAACCGCTATCAAACTCATCATTGAGCCAAGGTAACCATGATGATTCTAATAGGAAAAAAACATTTTTCGAAATATAAAACCTGCTCGAAGGCAGGTTTTTATATTTCGATACAAGGAGATATGAATGGGAAAAATTGTTGATCTGCATTGCGATACGATTTCGCTTCTGGCTAAAACCAAGGAGTCATTGAAAAATAATGGCGGTCACTTTGACCTTTTGAGAGCAAAACGAGCCGGCATCGGCGTGCAATTTTTTGCCTTGTTTTGTCTGCCCCGTGATAATGAAGATACATTAAGGGAGATTCTGAAACAGAGCGAAAAATATTATTGTGAGCTCAGCCTGAATCAGGAAGAAGTGTATCCGTTGATGCAATATGAAGATATCCTGCTTCCGGTCAATCAAGATAAAATTGCCTGTTTACTGCATCTGGAGGGGGCTGAGGCATTGGGGAGCGATGTCGAGCTGATCCATGTATTATACCGCCTGGGCTTAAGAAGTATAGGATTGACCTGGAACTATCGCAATTTGATGGCAGACGGTGTCCTGGCAGGCGATCAGGACAGCGGAATAAGCAAAAAAGGCAGACAACTATTGGAAGAAATAAGTGAACTGGGAATGATTTTGGATTTAGCGCATTTAGGTGAAAAAGGTTTTTTTGAAGCGGTGGAATACTATGACAAACCGTTGATCGTCAGCCATGCCAATGCCAGGCATTTGTGCCCCCATCGCCGTAATCTGAGCAATGAGCAATTAAAAGCACTGCAAATGAATGGAGGGGTGGTGGGGGTCACGGCAGTGAAGGACTTCGTTGGCAGTCATGAAAATGCGTATGATCTAATAGACCATATTGTTTACATTTCAGAACTGATCGGCAGTGACCACGTTGCCCTGGGATCTGATTTTGACGGAGCTGACCATATGGTCTTAAGCGGAGTGGAGGAGTACCAAAACCTGGGCGGTCTGCTCGAGAGACGGGGATTTACCCCGGGCGAAACGGAAAACATTTTAAGCGGTAACGCATTAAGGGTCATGAAAGCAATACTATAAAAGGAGTCTCCCATGTTATTCGATTTACACACCCATACCAGCGCTTCCGATGGCATTCTGTCACCGGAGGAACTCGTCGACAGAGCTTTTCAGCTGGGCTTGGCAGGCATTGCAGTTACGGACCATGATACCGTGTCTGGCCTTGCACAGGCAATGGACAGACAGCAAAAGTATAAAGGAAGTCTTGAAGTAATACCGGGAATTGAAATGAATGCTGAGAAAGAAGATTGCGAAGTGCATATCCTGGGGTACTTTATTGACTACCTGGACTCCAGGCTTCATGCCCGGTTGGAGGAACTGAAAACATCCAGATTGAATCGGGCTCACGAAATGGTAAGAAAACTGAGAAGCATGGGATACAATATAACTTTTGAACAGATCAGCCAGATCGCACAGAATGATTTGATCGCCAGGCCGCATATTGCTCAGGCATTGGTCCAAAATAACAATGTTTTTTCCATCAGGGAAGCGTTTGATAAATTAATTGGCCGCGGCCGGCCGGCCTATGTGCCCCGCTATAAGTTCCTTCCGCAAGAGGCACTGAACCTGATCAAAGCTGCCGGAGGCATTGCGGTCATTGCGCATCCGGGATTAATAAAAAACCAGTCATTGATACAGGAGGTGATTGCAGCCGGGATCCAGGGGATCGAAGTGTATTATCCTGACCATACGCCTGAACAAATTAAAAAATATGAAAAAATAGCAGAAAAGCATGGTCTGCTTGTGACCGGCGGCTCAGATTATCATGGCTTGAACAGGGAAATGAATGATCCACGGCTTGGAAGCTGTGGAATTTCGACCGAACAAATGGAAAAAATTAAAAAATATTACGGGAACATGAGGAAAAAGTAGCATATTTATATAATATAAGGCAGGAATCCTGCATTTAAGTGTAGAAGTTACAAAAAAACTTCTACAGAAAGGCAGGTATTGTATGCTTAAAAGGATCGCTCTCATCATCGCAATTTGTTTATGCCAGCTCGTTTTCTCAGGTTCAGTATCTGCAGCTGAAACGTATCATACCGTGAAATCAGGAGACAGCCTTTGGGATATTGCAATTCA
>DBRM01000010.1:5464-5654 GCA_002305965.1 Syntrophomonas sp. UBA1368 | reverse complement strand
CAGTACTGAACTGTATGAATTCACTGTACCTAGTAGCTCCAATCAAAGGGATATAACCTATGAATTTAAAAATAGTAAGCCAGACCAGCCGGAAGTTCCAGTAAATCCTGAGGTTCCAGAAGAGCCGGGAGAACCGAAACAGCGGATAGGCCCGGAAGACCCCGCCCCGGGAGTTCCTTTTGATGGTGAA
>DBRM01000010.1:653-5300 GCA_002305965.1 Syntrophomonas sp. UBA1368 | reverse complement strand
ATTAATTTCTGGTATGCCGCGGGAACATGATACGTTCCCGCACATTTTGTGTCCTGACGGCCCTATAACATTACCCGTGATACATTCCTCTACATTTTGTTGGAGGTGATTCTTATTGACATTTAGAAAATTTTTCCTCTACAATCGATACAGGACATATAATTAGGAGGTGCTTTTATGTTGATTTGCATAGCTAAGTTTAAAGCTAGATCCGGGATGGAACAGGAGTTGGAAGATATGCTGGCCGCTTTTGTGCCGAAAGTGCAGGATGAAACAGATACCCTGATGTATACTGTGCATCGGGCTAAAGGCAGGGACAAACAAGGCATGTTCATGTTCTATGAAGCTTATAAAGATAAAGAAGCTTTCCAGCACCATAGTTCCACCCCTTATTTCCAGGAATTTTTCAGCAGAATTGCCGCTTTGTTAGACGCTGAACCCATCATAGAACTTTACGAGGATATCGCCTCAATAAAAAGATAAATGCTTTGAAGCGAGTGGCAAAATACAACCCACGCAAAAGCTGGCACCAGATTTTCCTGATGCCAGCTTATTAAATACTTAACTATGCTGCCTTTTTTTAGGCGTCAATCTTATTGGTTCTGGTCCAAATCTTCAGTTCATTAGCCTTCTGCACCAATTCATCGCGGAAATCCGGATGAGCAATTTCAATGATCCTTTCCGTACGTACCCATTGATTCTGGGCTTTCATTTTTCTGACCCCGTATTCAGTTACGATATAATCCACCAGGTGGCGGGAAACAGAAACACAGGTCCCCGGATCAAAAGTAGGAACAATTCTGGAAACCAATTGTCCTTCTTTCGTCTTATGAGTTGAAGGCAGACAAATAAAACTCTTGCCGCCATTGGACCACTGAGCGCCCAGGATAAAATCGGTCATGCCTCCATGTCCGGTGATCTGCCTGGTCCCATTGGTTTCAGCGCTGATCTGGGTATATAAGTCCACCTGCATGCATTGATTGATGGAAACCATGTTATCCAGTTTGGATATGATCCGGGGATCATTGACATAATCCACCGGATAGCTTGCTATACCTGTATTCTCATTCATCCAGTCGTAAAGTCTCTGGGTTCCTACAGCAAATGTGTAGGCAGCTTTATATCTGTCGATATTTTTTTTGCAGCCGTTTGCCTGCCCGGAATCGATCATATCGATATAGGCGTCGACGAACATCTCGGAATGGATCCCCAAATCTTTAAGATCCGTTTTCTTGATCACATGTCCCAAAGCATTGGGTAATCCGCCGATGCCCAACTGCAGGCAGCTGCCATCATGGATATATTCCACCAGGTGATTGGCGATCTGAGTCTCAACTTCGGTAGGTTCCGGAATCTCAGGGGCAGCAAATAGCATCTGGTCGTCCGGTGCTTCTACGATAAAATCGACCTGCGAAATATGAACACCTTCCTGGTAACCACCCAGACACCTGGGCATATTCTTGTTGACTTCTACCACTTTACGTTTCGCCACTTCAAAGCTGGTAATGGACTCGGAATTGATGGGCCCAAAATTAAAATATCCGTTTTTATCCATAGGCCCTACCTGCTGCCAGACCCAATCGGTCTGTTTGCCCAGGTTGACCGTCTGATTGCGGACAAATTCACAGCACATATGATAGACAATCGGAGCATAAACAATGTTGTTGTAATAATTAGCAAGAATCCTGGTCAGCGCACTCCAGTGCCAATCCTGCCAGGCAAAACTGTCGCCGAACTGGATTACTTCTGGAATGGGAGGAGCCGTGCTACAGGCTACGAATAGTATGTCCTTCAACTCTTCGTGCCTTTTGGCCACTTCTTGAATTAATACCACAGGTTTTGCAGTGAAATAGCCCAGCTTGATTGATTCCCCTGACTTAACCTGTGCGGCTATGGCTTCTGCTGTTGTCAATTTCTCCTGATATTCCTTCTGAAATCCCATTGTCCCCCGCCTTTCGTAAATTTATTGTGTTGATTTTATCATATCATGATATTACCAAAATTAATATTACGCAATAGAAGTTTATATTTTTGAAATATTTTTACTTTTTGAAAACCCTGTGGGGCATTCCCCTTCTCCATATAAGTTTCACTTTTTATACACGAAAAAGACACAAAACTTATTTAAACTGGCCTTGTAAAACTTAGTAAACTCCTCTTCTTTTTGTACAGCTCCTCTTTTACACTGCGAAGGCCTTGCGATTACACAAGGCCTTCCCTGGTAAATTCCTTGATGCGGGGAGAATCAAAAGACAACGGCGTGAACAAAAAATGGTTTTATTCTCTGTTATGCTTATAATAATGGTAGAAACTGCAAAGGAGTAACCGGGAATGAAGAAGATACTGGTGGCTGATGATGAAGAGCGTATGCGCAGACTGGTCTGTGACTTCCTAAAAAGAGAAGGCTATCAGACAACGGAAGCTTCCAATGGCCGGGAAGCACTGGCAGCCATCGAAGCTGACCCTGCCATCTGCCTGGTAATCCTGGATGTAATGATGCCCGAATATGACGGCTGGGCGGTATGCCGGGAGATCCGTAAAAACTCTGCCCTGCCTGTCATCATGCTCACTGCCCGGGGCGAAGAAACCGACGAACTATTCGGCTTTGAGCTGGGCGCGGATGAATATATCAGCAAACCCTTCAGTCCACAAATTTTAGTGGCGCGGGTAAATGCTTTATTACGCCGGGTCAATGCAGGAGGGCACATACTACAGTCCTGGCCCGGGCTGGAAATTGACACCGACGCCCGCCATGTATGGGTAGACGGAGAGCTGATTCCCTTGAGTCCCAAAGAATTTGAACTGCTGGTTTACATGGCGGAAAACACCGGAAGGGCTTTAAGCAGAGACCAGATTTTAAATGCCGTATGGGATTACAATTTTTATGGTGATCCCCGCACCGTTGACACCCATGTTAAAAAACTGCGGCTTAAAATGGGCCGGCGGGGAGAGTATATACAAACGGTACGCGGTATCGGCTACCGGTTCGAGGTTGGGTCATGATTCATTCCATCCGGCAAAAATTGTTTTTAAGCATCAGCTTGCTGATCATTTTCTTCGTGGTATTTTCGTGGGTTTTAAACACCCATTACCTGGAACGCTATTATGTGTCACAAAAGAGTGCCCAACTCCATGATTATGCCAGGGAAATCGAGACACTTATTAATCAGCAGCCGGAGGATTTGTTTCTGCAGCTTGAATTGATGGAGCGTTATGACAATCTCAACATCCTGGTTTTAAACAATTCCCTGGAATTGAAATACGCCACCTTCAGCCGCAGAGGTCCCGGCCTGCGCATAGAAATGGTTCTGGGCCGGATACAGCAGCTGAAAGGTTCTGATTACATTGAAGAAATCGCACTTGACCCTTTCAGTGAGAACCGCTCACTGAATCTGGCCATGCTGATGAAAAGCGGTGATTACCTGCTGCTGAGTACTCCGCTGGCTCCTATCCAGGAGAGTGCTTCCATCGCCAATGCTTTTTTCCTTTACACCGGTATCGCTACCCTGCTGCTGGCATTGCTTTTCATTTTTGCATTCAGCCGACGTTTCACCCGCCCCATCCTGGAACTGCAGAATATCGCCCAGCATATGGCACACCTGGATTTTTCCCAGAACTATCAAGTCACTTCCAAAGATGAGCTGGGAGATCTGGGACAAAGTATCAACTCCATGTCGGCGCAGCTTAGCCAGACCATTCAGGAATTGCAGGAAGCCAATGCCCGGCTGCAGAAGGATATCGAGAAAGAAAGACAGATTGATGAGATGCGCAGACAATTCATCTCCAATGTCTCCCATGAGTTAAAGACACCTATCTCCCTGATTCAGGGTTATGCCGAAGGATTGAAGGTAAATGTGGTCCAGGAGGAAAGTGAAAAAGATTATTATTGCAGTGTGATCATTGATGAAGCCGATAAAATGAATAAACTGGTCAGGGAATTGCTGGACCTTTCGCAAGTGGAAACCGGAAACTTTAAGCTGGTGAAAAGTCCTTTCGATCTGGCGGTGCTGGTTGATAAAATAACTGCCAAGTACCGGCCGATTTTTGAGGAAAAGCAAGTTAAGCCTGAGATCATCAAGCCTGAAGAAATCATGGTCAATGCGGACATGGTCCGTACCGAGCAGATCCTCATCAACTATATCAATAATGCTCTGGCACACGTGGATGACAGGAAGCAGTTAAAGCTGATGATCACGCAACAGGGCGATAAAATCCATATTTCCCTGTTTAATTCCGGTGAGCCCATCCCGGAAGAATCGCTGGATAAATTATTCACCAGCTTCTATAAAGTGGATCAGGCCCGTACCAGGAGCGACGGGGGCAGCGGCATCGGCCTGGCAGTGGTTAAAGCCATCCAGGAAAAGGATCATAACCGGTACGGGGTGAAAAACCGGGAGGGCGGAGTATCCTTCTGGTTTGAACTGGATGCTGCCGGCCACGAGTAAAACGGTTAACCTTTGCCCTGGTCAAGGGGCTGATATATCATAGCCCCTTTAAGTATTCATGGATCGCTTTCGCCGCCTTCTTCCCGGCTCCCATGGCCTGGATGACGGTGGCAGCACCGGTCACGATATCCCCTCCGGCAAATACCGCTTTTTTACTGGTCTGGCCGCTGGCTTCATCAGCTACGATATTGCCGTTACGGTT
>DBRM01000010.1:0-614 GCA_002305965.1 Syntrophomonas sp. UBA1368 | reverse complement strand
CGCCCTGATGCATCCGGTTCGCCCAGTTCAAACTTCTGGCATATCAGGCTTTTTACCCAGCCGTTTTCATCTCCGATGATCTCTACCGGACTGGTAAGCAGCCGAAATTGCACCCCTTCCTCCCGGGCATGTTCAATTTCTTCCTGACGGGCCGGCATCTCTTTTTCTGACCGGCGATATACGATATATGATTCCTCTGCCCCCAGCCTCAGTGCGGTTCGAGCGCTGTCCATTGCCACGTTTCCTGCTCCGATTACTGCCACTCTTTTGCCAATGCGTATCGGTGTCAGATATTCAGGAAACAGATAGCCTTTCATCAAATTGGTGCGGGTCAGAAATTCATTGGCAGAATATACTCCATTCAAATTTTCCCCGGGGATCTCCATAAAATAGGGCAGTCCGGCTCCGGTGCCGATGAATACTGCATCAAAACCACTTGCCAGCAGTTCGTCAATGGTGTTGATAGCACCTACCACCATATTGGTTTTTATTTCAACGCCTAATTGCTTGATGCCTTTGATTTCTCTTTCGACGATGGCTTTTGGCAGCCGGAATTCCGGTATGCCGTAAACCAGTACTCCGCCTGGGGTGTGCAGGGCTTCAAAAACCACCAC
>DBRM01000001.1 GCA_002305965.1 Syntrophomonas sp. UBA1368 | reverse complement strand
ATTTAACATTTCTCAGAATGATAATATGGTAGCGATCAACTCCGCCTTATCAGTCGATCTCCTGGGGCAGGTGGCGGCTGATACATTACCTGGTATACAGTTCAGCGGAGTCGGAGGGCAGGTGGATTTCGTACGCGGCGCCACCGATTCCAAAGGAGGCCGGGCAATCATTGCCCTTCCATCCACGGCAGCCAAAGGCAGTGTATCACGGATCGTAGCCTCTCTTGATCGCGGACAGGCAGTTACCACCAGTCGTTATGACGTAGATTATGTAGTGACCGAATATGGCGTCGCGCATTTGAAATGGAAAACCAACCGGGACAGGGCCAAAGCACTGATCAGCATTGCTGCACCCGAATTCCGGGAAACATTGAAAAACGAATACAATCAGCTTTATGGCGAAATACTTTAAAAAAACTATACTATCATATCCCCCCTCTCTTATGTTAGAGCAGACCTTGTTTTGAGGTCTGCTCAACATTTTTTGCGAATGATAATGTACTTTCCCCGGCATTTGATTTATTATTGAATCAAAGAGAATCGGTTCATTGTAGAAATGAAATACTACTGTTGAACTTTTTTTGATTTTGAAATCAGGTGGTTAAGAGATGAATTTGGAAGCGGGTACATTGAAAGAAATATTTTCAGTTATTTCTCATGCAGTGATTCTGATAAATGAATCAGATATTATATGTGTTTTTAATGATGCGGCGCAGCAATTATTTGATTTACCATCCGATGCAAGGGATTTGAAAATCAGTGCTTGTACTGACAATAAAAATTTATTGAAGTTGATTGCATCAGCAAAAAGCAACAGCAGAAAAGGGATCGTTATTAAAGGACAGCGATATAATTGCAATATTATTATTATAAATAACGATAATTTTAAGGGGAAAATGGTAGTTTTCTCAGAGGTGACCGAAACTGATGTGATAAAGCAGGAACTGCTGGAGGTAAGGGCTTTAAAAGAAGAGCTGGAAACGATCATTGAGAATTCCTATGACTATATATTTGTCACTGATGCAGAGGGAAATGTGAAGAAGATCAATGATGCATATACACGTATAACCGGCTACAAAAAGGAAGAAATAATAGCCAGCAACATTTACGACCTGGTAGCCAGAGGCTATTTCGACCGGGCTGCCACCATAGATGTTATTGAGACCAGAAAGACGCAGACTTTTACCCAAACCTTGAAATCAGGCAAAACAGTTCTCGTGACCGGCAACCCCATTTATTCTGAAAAAGGAGAATTCATTGGGGTAGTGACCAATGGGCGTGATGTAACCGAACTTAATCGTTTAAAACAGGAAGTTACACAAGCCAAAGGATTAAGCCAGCATTATCAAAAGGAACTAATGAGAATCCAGCTTGATAGTACCGGCGATTACATTGTTGCCTCGCAGCAAATGGCAGAGATAGAAGACCTGATCAAAAGAATCGCCCGGGTTGATTCGACGGTATTGATCAACGGTGAATCAGGAGTCGGTAAAGAAATCGTAGCCCGGGAAATCCACAGGAACAGTATGAGGAATAACCATCCGTATATATCTATCAATTGCGCCGCTATACCCGACAATCTACTGGAGTCAGAGTTATTCGGTTATGAAGCCGGAGCCTTTACCGGCGCCAGTAAAAACGGCAAAATGGGAATATTCCAGTTGGCTGATGGAGGCACACTTTTTCTTGACGAAATCGGCGAATTGCCCTTTTATCTGCAGGCCAAACTGCTGCGGGTGATTCAGGAAAATGAAATACAACGGGTAGGTGGAACCAAACCTATTCCAATTGATGTCCGTCTTATCACAGCAACAAATCGCAATTTGTGGAAAATGGTGTCCGAGCGGCAATTCAGGGAAGATCTTTATTATCGCCTGAATGTCGTTCAGGTACGCATTCCGCCCTTAAGAGAGAGAAAAGAAGAAATACCGGTCTTTGTTGAATACTTTATTGGCATACTCAATAAGAAATATAAATTGGACCGCCATATCGAGCCTGAGCTGATCCAGGGATTAATGCAATATGATTGGCCAGGTAACATCAGGGAGTTGCGCAATACTTTGGAACAAGCCTACGTTACCTCCCCCGGTGACTTAATAACTGATATTAGAATCGGACCACAACAGGAAATGCATTTGACCGGTACTCAACTCAATAATGAAGAGGAATTAACCAACATGAATCTGAAAGATGCCTTGCAGAAATATGAAGGCAAAATCATTCAAAAGACCATGGAAGAATACGGAACTACCCGAAAAGCAGCGGCAGCCTTGGGTGTCAGCCAGGCAACCATTTGGCGAAAAGCAAAACAATACGGGATCCATATCGATGAAGAATAACGAACATGATGTTTTGAAACATTTTTGATACCAAGTGATTTATATTTGAATCGAAATTTAAAAAATGAACTGATCGATGACAGGTCATCATAAATACTGCTGAATTCCAGTCCCTTATTATCTGAACTCCGGCAGTATTTTTTCTTTTGCTGAAAAAATTCTACATGATTCGATGGCATACAATTTGCAAGTAATTTAGTCAAGAAAGTTACAGGAGTGTAAAGGACATGCAATATGAAAATATAACATTGGAAAATTTGCAGAATGTACAAATCTTATCCATCAATCGTCCTAAAGTTTTAAATGCGTTAAACGAAGCCACCTTGCTGGAAATTGAGACGGCTGTTAAAAGCTTTTCTGAGGATAAGGAGCTGGCAGTTCTGATTATTACCGGCAGCGGCGACCGTGCTTTTGTGGCCGGAGCTGATATTGAAGCACAATATCCCCTTGACGCGGAAGGAGGACGCAAATGGGCCCTTTTAGGGCACCGGGTATTCACATTAATAGAAACCATCGAAAAACCTGTGATTGCTGCCATAAACGGATTTGCCCTGGGTGGAGGCTGTGAACTGGCGATGGCCTGCGATATTCGCTTGGCTTCAGAAAAAGCCCAGTTGGGGCAGCCGGAAGTAACTTTAGGAATCACTCCGGGATACGGAGGCACGCAAAGACTGGCCAGATTGGTCGGCGCAGGAAAAGCCAAACAACTGGTATTTACAGGCCAAAGAATAAAAGCCGCTGAAGCTTATCGTATCGGGCTGGTCGATGAAGTCTTCCCACCGGAAGCGCTGATGGAAGAGGCAGTAAAGATGGCGCAGACAATAGCTGCAAATGCCCCCCTGGCAGTTCGTTATGCAAAAATTCAAATCAATCAAAGCCTGCAGATCAACAATGATATAGCCACTACTGTAGAAACGGGATTATTTGGCTTATGCTATGCGACCAGGGACCAAAAAGAGGGTATGGGTGCTTTCCTCGAAAAAAGAAAAGCACTTTTTGAAGGTAAATAAGACTCTCGAAAGGAGTAGGTCGAAATGGAGTTTTCATATAGCAGTGATCAGGAAATACTGCGTCAATCAGTCCGCGATTTTGCTGAGAATGTTCTTGGGCCTGGTGTGGTAGACCGTGACGAAAAAGAATACTATGACCCTTTCACATTTAAAGCCATGGCTGATTTGGGACTGATGGGCATCCCTTTCGAAGAAAAATGGGGCGGAGCCGAAATGGGGATGCTTGCCTATGTTATGGCCATAGAGGAAATCGCCCGCATAGACCCTTCTGCTGCGGATACTTTATCCGCCCATGTAAGCCTGGCAGCTTTCCCCGTTAGAATGTTCGGTAACGACGAACAGAAGGAAAAATACCTGATCCCCATGGCAACCGGTGAGAAACACGGAGCATTTGCCTTGACTGAACCTGGTGCGGGCTCGGATGCTTTGGGGATGACTACCAAAGCAGAACGAAATGGCAGCCATTATGTCTTGAATGGACGCAAAATATTCATCACCAATGGTGCGGCAGCAGACATTTATATCGTTTTTGCCCGTACTGGATCCAAAGAAGAAGGTAGTAAGGCTTTCAGTGCCTTTATTGTTGAAAAGGGAACGCCTGGTTTTACCTTCGGAAAATATGAAAGGAAAATGGGACTTCGCGGTACCCAGAACTGTGATCTGATTTTTGAAGATTGCCATGTACCTGCCGAAAATTTGTTGGGAGAAGTAGGACAGGGCTTTAAAATTGCCATGCAGACTTTGGATGGCGGACGCATAGGTATAGCCGCCCAGGCTGTAGGTATTGCGCAGGGAGCTATGGAAAAAGCGATTGAATATGCCAAAACCAGAGTACAATTCGGTAAACCTATAGCCAAACTGCAGGCCATTGCTTTTAAGCTGGCTGATATGGCTATGGAAATCGATGCAGCCAGGTTGCTGACCTATCGGGCTGCTTATAATAAAAACCAGGGTTTGCCTTATTCTATCGAAGCTGCCATGGCCAAGCTTAAAGCCTCGGAAACAGCAATGGCTGTTACAAATCAGGCCGTACAGATCCACGGCGGATATGGATATACACGGGAGTATCCTGTGGAACGTATGATGAGAGATGCAAAGATTACTGAACTATACGAAGGAACCAGTGAAATCCAGCGGGTTGTTATAAGTAACAGCATAATCAACCGCTAGATCACAGAAATTAGTAGCAGTGATCAGTAATTTGTGCAGGCCCGGAAACATCTTTTTATAGAATGGAAGTGAAAAAGCAAAATGGAAATGTTACTACAGATAATCGCCAGCGGATTGTTATTGGGCGGCATATATGCCCTGTTAAGTGTGGGCTTAAATCTGATCTTCGGAGTCATCAAAATCGTTAACCTGGCACATGGTGATTTTCTCATGATGGGGATGTATGCTACGTTCTTCCTCTTTACGCTGAAGGATATTAACCCGTATGTATCCGTACTGATAATTTTTCCGGCATTCGTACTGGTTGGGGTTTTGATATTCCGTTTTATCATCAAACCTCTACTGGGTAAAGCCGAAACCGAAGTAAATACAATAATAGCTACAGCTGGATTGGGATTTGTTCTGCAAAACCTTGCCCTGATGCTTTGGAAATCAGATTTTAGAGCTATAGAAACAAATCTGACCGGTAAAAGCTATGAATTTGCCGGAATCATGTTGAGTGCAGGCAGGACGTGGGCTTTTGTCATTTGCATCGCGATTGCCCTGATACTTTACTATATTCTTATGAAAACCAAAGTCGGTACGCATATCAGAGCTGTTTCCCAGGATACAGACGCTGCAACTCTGATGGGTATCAATGTAAACAGAATATATACCCTGACCTTTGCTGCCGGGATCGCTTTGGTAGGCGCGGCCGGTGCCATCATTACGCCCACTTTCTACGTATATCCCACCGTAGGTTTGTATTTTAACACAATGGCTTTCATTATTGTTGTATTAGGAGGTCTGGGCAGTTTCACCGGCGCTTTGATCGGCGGTCTCCTGATCGGTCTGGTAGAATCATTTGCCGGAGTTATGGCCAGTTCCGAATTGGCACAGGTCTTCTCCCTGTTGATCTTCCTGTTCATCCTGTTCGTAAAACCGGAAGGAATTATGGGCAAGGGTGCCAGAGTATAAAGAAGGGAGTTAACAAATATGAAGCAAAACAAATCGCTGTTGATTCTGGCAATTTTGACCGTGGCCTTGCTGGCAGTTTACTTTTTACCACTGGTCATCTTTGCGAAACACATTCTGATACTGACATTGTTTTATGCTTTCCTGGGAACCGGCTGGAACCTGATGTGCGGATATGCCGGGAGGCTCTCCCTGGGACATGCCGCCTTCGCAGCTGTTGGAGCATACACCAGTATCTTTCTATTCAAGGAATTTAACCTGACTCCCTGGCTGGGAATGTTTGTAGGCGGGGGACTGGCTGTCCTGGTCATGTTGCTCATTGCTTATCCCAGCTTCCGTTTCGGACTGAAAGGTCCGTATTTTACCCTGGCCAGTATCGCGGTGGCAGAAATTGTCCACAACCTGTTGATATACGGCAGAGACTTTACCGGTGGTTCACTGGGATTATCGCTCCCCTATGTACCGACATCCCTGGCAATGTTCCAATTCGATGGAAAGGAATTATATTACCTGGTGATTCTGGCCTTTTGGCTATTGGCTGTGTTTCTCACCATCAAGATGGAAAGGACCAGATACTACCTGGAAGCCATCCGGGAAGATGAAGACGCAGCCGCAGCCCTGGGTATATCAGTAAACAAGAACCTGATCGCCGCCGCTTGTATCAGCGCATTTTTAGTGGCTGTTGGCGGTACCTTTTATGGACAATACTTCCGCTACATTGATCCCTATTCCATCGCCGGCTTTTCCTTGTCTTTAAATATGGCACTGGTGGTGGTGATCGGCGGCAGCGGAACGATATTCGGGCCCACCATCGGAGCTTTCGTGCTGATCCCGCTGACTGAGATCCTGCGTATGTCTCTGGGATCACAATATCCGGGACTGCATCTTTTCCTATACGGGATACTTCTGGTGGTATGTATTATTTATCTGCCCAAAGGAATTGCCAGCCTGCCGGGTATCATAAGAGCCAGAAATGATAAAAAAGCTCGTCAGTTAGACCAGGGCTCTGAGGGGGTGCTGTAAATGGCTGAAAAAATATTAATGGTCGACAATATTTCCAAAAGATTCGGAGGGCTGCAAGCCACTGACAAGGTATCATTTGATGTACGAGCAGGAGAAATACTGGGTATCATCGGTCCCAACGGAGCAGGCAAGTCGACTCTGTTCAATCTGATCACCGGATTTTATCCGATTGATGAGGGAACGATTACCTATCATGGGGAGAGGATCGACGGCCTTACACCAGACCAGATTTGTCACAAAGGCATCACCAGAACGTTTCAGGTAGCAAAACCCTTTCCGGGACTGACCATTGCGGATAATATCCTGGTAGCCTGTCTGCCTAAAGCGGATAAAGTTTCAGATGCCCGCGCCAAGGTCGATGAGATTTTGAAAATCGTCAGCCTGGATAAAAAAGCCGGATCACTTGGTGCCGACCTGACTACCCTGGAGCGCAAGCGCCTGGAGCTTGGAAAAGCCCTGGCAACAAATCCCGAGATCCTGCTGCTGGACGAAGTAATGACCGGACTCAAACCCAAAGAAATGGACGATATGATGGAACTTATCAAGGAACTCAAAAAGACCAAGACCATCGTTATCGTAGAACATGTTATGAGGGTGATCATGAATATAAGTGACCGCATCATCGTGCTGGATCACGGGCAGAAAATTGCCGAAGGACTGCCCAGGGAAATAGCCGAAAATCCCTTGGTCATTGAAGCGTATCTGGGAAGGGGGGCTAAACATGCTTAAGATCGAAAACCTGAATGTATCATATGGCGATACCCAGGTAATATGGGATGTAAATATTGATGTTGCGGATGGAGAAGTTGTGACCCTTTTAGGACCAAATGGGGCAGGAAAAACCACTTTGATGAAAACCATCTGCGGCTTGGTCGCCCCTAAATCGGGCAAAATAACCTTTATGGGGGAAGATCTGCTGAAAATTAACCCCTGGGACCGTCCCAAAAAAGGCGTAGTCCTGATTCCCGAAGGCAGAAAACTATTTGGTAAAATGACAGTGGAGGAAAACCTGGAAATCGCTGCATGGAAGGAAGAAGGAAAAAAGGAAACCATGGAGTGGATCTATGAAACTTTACCCAAACTGGCTGAACGCAGAAAACAATTGGCCGGCACCTTAAGCGGCGGAGAACAGCAAATGTGCGCCATAGCCAGAGGAATCATGGCCCAGCCAAAAATGCTGATGTTGGATGAGCCTTCGTTGGGGTTAGCGCCTATTATTGTTGAACAAGTTTTTGATTTAATACAGAAGCTCCAGGAAAGGGGGATAACAGTTTTCTTTGTCGAGCAGTTTGTAGAACAATCTTTAAAGATTGCAGCAAGAGGATATTTATTGGAAGGAGGGCGCATTGTACTTCAGGAAGATAGTAAGTCCATGCTTAACAATGACTACGTACGTCAAGTTTATCTGGGCATAGCCTAAGGAAAAGAGGAGGTAAGAGAATTGAAGAAGATAGTTAGTGTAGTGCTGTTAGTAGTATTTATGATGGTTGCTATAGTCGGCTGTGAAAAACAACCGGCAGCAGATGGTGACAAAGCAAACAAAGAAATAAAGATCCATGTGGGTGTTGTAGAACCTATCTCCGGCGCTCAGGCAGCTCTAGGACAGGCTGAGTACGACGGTATCCAAATGGCTATTGAAATGATCAACGAAAAAGGCGGCGTAATGGGTAAATATCCTATTACCTTTGATTTTGCTGATTCTCAGAGCGATCCGGCTACCGGGGCATCAGAAGCAGAGAGATTAATAACCAGTAAAGGCGTACCGGTTATTATGGGATCATATTCTTCAGCGATTGCTGCATCGATCAGTGAAGTAGCAGAAAGAAACAAAGTCGTTTTATGGGAAATGTCAGGTGCAGCTGATGATCTGCTGCAAAAAGGTTATTCCTGGACATTCAGAAATGAAGCCAACGCATCAGCCTGGGGCGCTGAATCAGTAGAATTTATCATGGGCAATGATGCACAGATCCAGGAAAAACTCGGCAAATCTGCAAAAGATCTGGTTGTAGCTATCGTTCATGAAGACGGTCCTTATGGAACTGCCGTTGCCGACGGCAATGCTGCAACTGCTAAGAAGTATGGACTCAACGTTGCGGTAAATGAAGCTTATTCCTCCAAATCAGTAGACTTATCAAGCGTTATTATGAAAGTTAAAGCAGCCAACCCGGATGTACTGCTTTTGACCAGTTATGTAAACGACGGTATTATGTTTAACAGACAGGCCAAAGAACTTGGATTTAAAGTGCCGATCATGATCACCCACAGCGGCGGGCACAGTGTTCAGGCCTTTGTTGATGGTGTAGGTGCAGATGCAAATTACATGCTGACGGTTGACCCGGTTCCATGTAATCCGAACAAAGATGGTTTCTCAGAAGAATATGCCGCCATATTTGATGAATTCGTAAAACGCTGGACAGATAAATTTGGCGTACCGCCTTATCATCATGTTGAATATCGCCAATTTGCCCAGACCATGCTTTTCTTCAATGAAATTGTACCGGCAGCCATCGAAGCTTCCGGCGAGTTTACTGCACAATCAGTTGCTGACGCCATTAGAGCAGCTGATGTACCGGCTGAAAACAGCCTGTGCGGATTTGGCGCCAAATTCTCAACTCCTGAAGAACCCTGGGTAGATCCCTGGTTAGGCAATAAACACACCGGACAAAACTTTAAAGCCCGGGCGTTTATCAACCAGTACTTTGACGGAACCCTGGTTACTGTATGGCCGGAAAACCTTGCCAAGGAAGAAGCAGTATTATTCCTGCCGGCAAGCCATCCATTGTCCGCCAATAAATAACCTTTCCTTAAGTAAACAAAACAACAGCAAAATAATAACGGCCTGGGTCCCGATGAAGCGGACCCGGGCCGTATTTTTCGGTCATGTACCTGGTTGAAACAGATCAGGTGATAAATGCAGTTTTAAGATAAGCGATGGTCGCCTTTAGTCCGGTTTCCAGATCGGTTTGCGGGGCAAAGTCCAGAAGTTTTCGGGCGAGAGTTAAATCGGGTTTGCGCCTGAGCGGGTCGTCACCGGGCAAATCTTTAAAAACCAGCCGGGAAGCAGAACCGGTCAGCGTAATGATTTTCTCTGCCAGCTGAAGAATGGTCATTTCCATATCATTGCCCAGATTGATGGGGCCGGTAATATCAGGCTCGGTGGCCATCATTTTCACCAGACCATCCAGCAGGTCATCGATATAGCAAAAAGAACGGGTCTGGCTGCCGCTGCCGTAGATGGTTATATCCTGCCCCTTAAGTGCCTGCATGATGAAGTTGCTGATCACCCTGCCGTCATCAGGCTTCATCATAGGCCCGTAGGTATTGAATATGCGTACTACCTTGATATCAGTTCCATACTCACGATGATAATCGAAACAGAGCGTCTCCGCACAGCGCTTGCCCTCATCATAACAGCTGCGGATTCCGATGGGGTTTACCTTGCCCCAATAGTTTTCCGGCTGGGGATGGACTTCCGGGTCGCCATAAATTTCAGATGTAGAGGCCTGCAGCACCCGGGCTCCGCTTTGACGGGCCAGTTCCAGCACATTGATCATGCCGATCACATTGGTCTGCACTGTTTTGACCGGGTCGTACTGATAATGGATGGGACTGGCAGGGCAGGCCAGATTGTAGATTTCTCCCACCGCAAAATCAAGGGGAGAGGTGACATCGGCTTCAATAAAGGTGAAACCAGGGGAAGCCAGTAAAGATTCAATGTTTTTCAGAGAACCGGAGAAAAGATTATCCAGGCAAATGACTTCCCGTCCATCATCAAGCAGCTTTTTGCACAGATTGGAGCCTATAAATCCGGCGCCGCCGGTTACAAGTACTTTTTTACTATCCATGGTGATTACGCCTCACGCGATAAACTCGGTTGCCCATTTCAGCAAAACAGGCATCAGTGACCAAATCTGCATAATTAGTTACAATGATAAAAGTATTCATGCTGTAACTCCTGTCATAAGTTAAATGTGAAACCCTGTTTTACTTCGCGATAAGACCCATAATTCCTGCCTGAAAAAGCTGGAACTTTCTTTACTTGACGGGTGCCCGCCGGTAACCGCGGAAATGTTTTTCGACCAGTTCACCCAGCTTGAAAATTGCTTCTTCATTGCCCACCCGGCTGATGATCTGGACTCCGATGGGCAAGCCTTCCTCATCTTCGGCCACCGGTACGATCAGGGAAGGCAGCCCCCAGACATTGGGATAAGCAACAAAAGGCATATAACGCAGGAAGGTGCGGCGGATGGAGAAGATATCCCGGATCACCTCGCCATGTTTCTTGGCAGCCGTATGAAAAACCGGCAGGACCAGCAGCCGATCATCCAGGTAATGATGGACCGTTTGGTCACCTGAGGCGATGGTTTCTTCTATGCTGGTAATTCTAGCCGCAGAAGGGGCAAACATTTTGGCACCGATCATGACCCAGGTGAAAAAGCGATGCAGTTCTGATGACTTAAACAGCACTTCCCGCAGGTATTCCCGCCAGAGTCTCACCGGTTTCCCGCCAAATGCCAGGGCGCAAACCTCGTCAATGCCGATGGACATGATCTGCTGCCATAGCTGGGCGGCTTCGGTATAGTAAGGAGGCGGGCTGTCCACCACTTCCATTTGCAGACTGAGGAATTTTTTTACTTCGGTCAAACTATTCATGACGGCACTGTCCACTGGGTAAAATAAATTATCCAGGGGCAAAGTAACGGAGAAATTATCCAGAGTCCGGGAAGGCGGGGGAGAAAAGGCGATGATCTGATTGATCAACCGCGCATCACGAACTGATTTGGCCAGGGCCCCTATTCCCAACATCCTTTCCTGTAAGGAAACCGTAAAAGGCGGGTAGGTTCCTGCGTGAGAAACTTGACCATTGCCGGATTTAAAGCCCACCACCCCGTTAAAATGGTTGGGGAAACGGATGGACCCGCCGATATCAGAACCGATTCCTACTGCAGCACCGCCGGCCGCGATCAAGGCACCTTCCCCGCCGCTGGAACCGCCGGTGGTTCTGGTCACATCCCAGGGATTATTGCTGCGACCGTACAGCTTATTGTCCGTCTCCTGGCAAAAGCATAAAATCGGGGTATTGGTCTTGCCCAGAATAACCGCGCCTTCATTTTTTAGCCTGGCGATCACTTCGCTGTCTTCCTCCATCACCATATCTTTGCGCCATAGAAGTCCGCCGGTGGTTTTCATCCCTGCAATATCGAAAGCCTCCTTGACCGTCACCGGTACGCCAAAAAGACGTCCGCCTGTTTCGCCCCGAGCCAGCCTTGCATCGATCTCCTGGGCTTCCCGGCGCGCTGCGGCAAAACGATTTTCCACCATACAGTTTAAAACCGGATTAAAATTATTTATATGCATAATATAGGTATTCACGGCATCCAAAGAAGAAATACGGCGGCCGGCGATCTCAGCAGCCAGGGAAACAGC
>DBRM01000015.1:9395-9775 GCA_002305965.1 Syntrophomonas sp. UBA1368 | reverse complement strand
TCTGGAAATGGCAGCCTGGGCATTGGAAAAATTAAACTCTTAAGCGAGTTGTCACTGGGACGGGGTTGTTGACAACATTTTGGGTTGTTTAGTGAACCAAGAAATAGCAACAATTACCCAAGCATTGACTATTTGTTAAGTGTTATACATATGCAAATGTTGTCAACAACCCCGTCCCCCTGACAACTATTACAGATAAGATTCGATGTATCTGCGGACTTCCGAAGCCGGCTGATAGATGCCGAAATGTCCTTCACATAATATATCGGCATCGAGGGTCAGAAGCCGTCTCAGTGACCGGCGCCATTCATTTTTATCAGATCCCCATTCCTTATTAAAGGGGCCGTGAATATCCTGCCCAAAAAGAACCTTCAGGCCGT
>DBRM01000015.1:0-9235 GCA_002305965.1 Syntrophomonas sp. UBA1368 | reverse complement strand
CAGGATATAACGAACATCAGCGGGAGAAAAACCAGAGCTTTTGATATTTTCCAGAATGGCTAAGCTCCCTTTCCCCGCTCCGGCATCGATCAAGGCCAGTTCACCCTCCGACTCCAGCAGATAAACACAGCAATCATCGGGATGAGACAGATTACTGCCTCCCACCTGATACACCTGAGGACAAATCTTCAAAGGTTTCATCAACGCTCCCTCCTAATGAAAACTACCATCGAATCGCCTCACTCTTCACGCCTCACTGTATAATCGAATGGCTGTGAATATAAAATTCTTCCTGACTGGGCTGGTATTTTTTCTCCAGGTGTTCCAAACCATGGTCAAAACGCTCCGCTGCTAGTTCATCTATCTCGAATACAGGACTTTGATGGTAAACCCATTTTCTTCCGTCCAGAACGTCCGGTTTGAGTTCTTTTACCATCATGGCTGCAGGAAATGTGCCGTTTTCCAGACAGACATTGAACTTTTTGCAGCTTTTAAAACCGCGGCTCACATAATTATTGGGATTGCCAAATATTACGATTACATCATAACCAAGGGCAGCCGCCTGTTCAAAGGAATACTCCATNNGATGTCCTTTACTTCCCCGGACTCATCGATCAGTTTGGTTTTGGTATACATGATATTCCCGATAACCTCACCATCAAGTTCGATCACCAGATCCAGCTCCGGCACAAAGTCCCGGTGGGACCGCATCACATGCACCAAATAGTGTTCAACGCAGCCCGGCACATATAAGTTCCAGAAAGCTTTCCTGGTGATTGCTTCTACGCTCTCATAATCAGTTTCTTCTTCATTCCTGATCGTAATCATTTTGTTCATTTATAAACCTCCGATGACTAACTGACGTTTGATCTTTAAGGGGTCTTTCTATTTCCTCATAAACCTTAGTATTCCGCCATATTTTTTGAAGTCTATTTCGAAAAAGTCGCAGGCCACCTCCAGATCCATGGCGATATTCCCGCCTGATTTACGGGCCTGCAGATCCTCGGGCAGTTCCTTGATGATACGCTCCGCCTCCCATGACTCGCCCGCAAAATAGTGCAGCTGCGAATGTTTCTTATCCACTTCAAAGGCCTTTCTATTGATCTGCCATGCATCCTTGATCTTTTTGATCGCCTGGGCGCCGGTCACCTTTTCACTGAAATAATCATCCAATGTCAACCTGCGGATATAACCAGGCAATTCTCTATCTTCATACCGGGAAACGATGTCATAAATGATGTCAGATGATTCCTGCAAAATATCCGGGGCTCCTTCTTTTTCATCTTCCTTAAGTGACTGCAGCAAGTCCGGCATGATATCCAGCATCCGTCTGAGATATTCCCGATAAAAAGCAGTGCCGATATTCTTTTGCACCCGTCTTACGACGCTGGTCCTCATTATTTCCGTATTCTTCAACCCGGCCTGCACATGGCACAGCACCGTTCTTCTAATGATTTCCTGGGCAACCGCCTTGACATCTTCATTGGCACTGATCACCACCGCCGGATAGTGGATAAGGTTCTCCGACACCCCGAAGTGATCGTTTTTGATCATTTCCACCGCATGTTGACTAAATCTGGTCTGGGTCAAATCATCCACAATAATAGGGGCTCCCCTGACGGTCCTCTTTAGGCCGTCTATGTTTGACCGTGTGAAATCCGGTGCCGCTATTTTGGTCTTTTGCCCGATCATCATTTTGAGCAGTGTCTCTAAAAAACTGGTTTTTCCAGCTTTGCTTTTTCCGTAAACCAAACCGAACACCGGATAAGGCATCAGGTTCTGATTGTATTTAACCGCCATATCCCGCATGACAGCCATAAAAGGAGTAGTAAAAAACCAGTTGGCAAATGCATAATACTTGGCCTGCATCCCTGCTACATTACCGTGGAATTTTTCGTATCCTTGCATATACTCCAAAAATAGCTCCACATCATTTTTTACTTCAGCCGGTTCCGGCTCCAGGTCCAGGACATTATCATTTAATAGCACTTGACGATTGGGGACATCGATCACCAACTCCGGATACTCGCTGCGCATCTCCTTTTCTTGGACCAACGCATCCACGATCCTTCTTTTGGTCTGGATCACCATCTCCGGCAAAAGTTTTATTTTCCCTTTTTTATCTGCAACGGGCATAAATGGCGCTATTTTATGAGCCAAATTCCTGACATCCAGAACGAATCTAACCTCATCATTTGCTTCGGTGCTTGGTTCGATGATCATTGATTTCCTTACTTTCACCGTGCTCATTACCGGAATTTCCGCCAGATTTTCTCCGGTATCCGCGATTTTCAAAGCCGGAATAGTAATATTATCCGAACTGCTTTGCTTCAGTTCATCAAAACTTTCCTTATACCATTCAAAAGCCCTATCGCCATCGATATAGCTGATGTTTTCCCGCTGCTTCCCTTTAAACGCAGCATAAGACATATTGGCCGAACCCATAATCACACGTTTCCTGCCATCATTGGCTTCCAAAAGATAGATTTTTTCGTGAGAAAGTTTTTGCCGGGCAACGAAGAGTTTTAAGGAGTCCTTATCGATCCTGTCCAGAAGATTTGCTTTAGCTTTCCCGGAGGTTGTCCGCAATCGCTCTATGGTTTTGGATTGAAAAGCCAGTATTTCGCTCAAGCTATAGGACATTATCTCTTCAAACCCGAAAATTATTTCCGCATATTCAAATCTTTGCAGCAGCTCATTAATAAACCCGATCCCGGAAGAATAGGTGATCGCATACAACCGGTCAAAACCTGTAAACAGTTCTTCCCAGCTTATACTCTCCGCACCGATAAACTCCATCTGTATTACATCCAGTTGACTGGAATGAACCGATAGATCATTGAATAAACTGTTTTCCATGTCGGAATTTTCACCAAACAAATTAAACTCACCCCCTGCCCACACAAATATTCTGGCCATGCCGTTCGAGATAATACTTAAGTCTGAACCTCAAGCTATTATGAATCGATATCACTTTCTAATGTGTCAAACAAAATACTGATATAATTACGCCTTCCGTACAACACGCGGTCTATATATATATCTAATCCCATCACACGGTAAAAAGCGATATATTTTCCGCAGACAAGAAAACGATAATCACTTTCAAATTCGGTAATCGATGACAAAGGAGGTCCCAACTCCGAAAAATCATGCAACTTTTCTATGGCGTCCAGGATATCTGCTATAATTTTTTGAGCGGCTGCAGGATTTTGCAGCTCGTTATTGATATAGGTCCATATCTGGTCAAGATCACTTAATGCTTCGGGTGAATAAAGTATTTTATTCATCAGCCTTACCCTTGAAATTTGCTTTCACATCTTCATGTGCGACCCATCCACTTTCTTCGCCTGATTTCCGGCCCTTATTAAGCTCGCTCAGCAGCTTGATCGTCGCCTGGGTTTTTTCATAATCAGCAATGTCGATCAGGGCATATCGGCCACGACCATTCTTTGTTAAAAAGACCGGCTCACCAACGGAAACATCTCGCAAGACCTCATTGTAATTCCTTAAATCTGAAACGGGCTTTATTTTAGGCATATTACCAGCTCCTTTCCGCTGCTGTTATTATTATATGTGTATCATTCGTAAAATTCCACAGCAATTACGTCTTCAAATAAAAAATATATCTATTCTCTCAGGAAGCTAAAAAAAAGGGAGAGCCTATTAAACCCTCCCTTTGCTCCTAGTTGGTCTTTACAATAGGATGGATAGCTTGCCACAACTGTTGTTGTTTATCAAATTTTCTGAAAGCCAGACCAAACTAGAATAGTTGCAGCTGAAATATTCTTACTTCCCTCGCTACGCAGCCTCAGAGAATCATCACTCCTAATATCTGAAATTCCAGCCGTTGTCAACAGTATCATATCTTCTGATCAGCAATTTACCGGTTAATGCCAGCAGCCCATTCTTTTTCATACGGATTGGTCTAGCCATTTTCTGATCACTTCCTTCCGAAGCCCATCGATCATTTTTTGAGCCGTCAAACCTAATTTACGCTAGTCCGCCGGACTGCAATGATCCCAGTTTTCCAGGTTGATCGCATAGGTGCATTTTATATTGCACAGCTTTGAATCGCCGCGTTCATAGAGGTCTATTGTGATGGTGGTATCGTCGTCTGTTATCATTCCCAGCGGCAGGAGCAGTTCCCGGTTAAATATCCCCAGTGTCCCATTATGATCGCAAATCTGGTCTGCGCACAACAGAACGCCGTTGACATACACAAAATCCCCCATTACGTCGAAGTCGATGGTGGGCACCTTTTCAACTTCCCGGCCGTTAAAATATATGGTTATTCGCTTCTGCTTCCTGCCAAGGGATACTTCTTTGGAAGTACTGGTATCGCTGACTTTGTTGATGGGCTTGTATTGTTCGGTCACCTCTATATAATCCCGGGTATTGATGGCCAATTTGCCCGAACCAGGCTTATACAGCACCAATGCATGTCCTTCGAATTTGACCCCCTGAATGATTTCCGAAGCCCCGCTGATCACATCGAAGTCTTTGGGGGGTTCCTGCCAATAGATCTTATGCCGGTCAAGCCAGTCCAGCATTTCTTCCACACTGAACCGGTCGGTGAAAAACTGTATCGATACCAGCACCAATCTGTCTTCCAGTCTTATCAAGTTGGCGAAGACCTCTCCCAGCTGAACCGTTTCCGCCCAGGTAAAATCGAAATGCAGATCCCAATCCCTGATCAAAGCGTAATCATAGACCTGGTCCATTTGCCGCAAACGCTCTTTTTCCCGCTTCATCAGCCGTTCCAAACGAACATTTTTCAAATCTTTTACGCTCATACCATGCTCCTCTCTCATCCATTCAAACGATAGACACCGCTAAGCAAAAGAAACCTGAAAATGATTTACACAAAATAATGCTCCTTTCATTGGCTTTTTTAGCACTTCTAATTCGCGTGATGGAAATCAAGGCAATAAAAAAGCCCCTCAAGGAGCTGGATCAACTCCTCATCGATGTTAGCATTACCACCTTGCTTTTCCGCAGGTTGGTGTATGGTCACTGAGCTAACTCTCTACCATAACTCTAAATAAGAAGTACTATTAAGTTTGATATTGTTTAACAATATAATTATAACATAATTGGAAATTATACACCAGTGTCTTTTGCTTTCAACTCACAACGCCTGTCGATAGATTCTGCCAAGCAGCGGGCCGACAGAGTCGTCGGCCCCTACCATCGTTTAGTAATTGTTCAACCATCGCCTGCTTTCAAATTTCCAACTTTCCCCTGTCCCCGCACCAACTGTCCACTGTCCAAGGTAACGGGAAGGTACTACCTTCCCCTACGACGCATGAGCGAAGAATCCTGTCACACCTCACGTAAAACGTGTCAAATAAGGAACGTCCCCAAGTGTCACAATGATTTTGTGCCAAGCAACGGGCCGACAGAGTCGTCGGCCCCTACCCTCTCACTTCTGACCAACTTTTCCCTGTCCCCTGTCTACTGTCTACTGTCTACTGACCAACTGTCCCCTAGCCCCTAGCCCCTAACTACTAATCACTTTATTCCGTCCCGCGTGCTTCGAGGCATAAACGGCCTTATCAGCCCGGTCAATTATCCTTTCATAATTTCGAACTTTTTCCTGGCCGCAGTAGGCAACGCCGATACTGATGGTGGTATGATGCCCATCCATATCTGTGCTTTCCACAGTAGTCCGCAGACTTTCCGCGATGGAAAGCAGTTCTTCCTGGTCGTATCCATATGCCATTACCACGAATTCCTCACCGCCATAGCGATAGAAATACAGCCGATATTCCCGTGAGAATTTTGAAAACACCTGGCCCAAATGGTTCAGACATTTGTCACCGGCGGCGTGACCGTAAGTGTCGTTATATTCTTTGAAGTAATCAATGTCAATCATCAGGATTCCGGATGGCTTTTCGGCTCTTGTTGTTTCCAAAACTGCCAGAGTTTCGAACAGTTTGCGCCGATTAAACAGACCTGTCAACACATCAGTTTCTTTTTCAATAATCAACAAGCGGTGAGCCTCATAGCCTTCTAAACGAACCCATACGATTATATTGCCTATATAACACCCAAGAATAGCAAAAATCAGGCAATTGATCGTATCATCCAGCGCATATAGTGGTTTCAGGTAAAACGCCAAAATCGTATGTACGATAAGCCAAAAAGCTGCAAACAGGTTCATACGGGCAGGGCGGTCGATGAAACACAGCGGCATAATGCAAAACGCTCCCAATAAAACCGTCGCCCTCATATCGGGTGAGTGAATTACACTGAGATAAATAGCCAATAAGAAGGCTATGGAAAAACAGATATACAGCCCGCCAAGAGTGTACTTTTTCATATAAGAAATCTTAAATATTAAGAATAGGGTGAAAAAGAATGCAGCTACCAGCAAATATGCGGGAATAGCATCTATCTTAGTGTCACTGAAAGGTGCTGCCAAGAGCGGCAGCATCGCCAATATTCCTCCAATTAGTGTCAGCGCGGATAGTATTCTTTCGTTATACTCTCTGATGGCTTCACTGTTGGCAGATGCAAGCTGCACATAGTTATTTTCTTTTTTCATAATATATCCAACCATTTTCTTATATTGTTCCTCTTTCACAGTTCATCATCGCAGATACTGCCAATTTAAGCCAAACATCCCGCCTGACCAAAATGAATCGTTGGGTTATTTTGTTATTTTAAATATATTATAGACTTATTTATCAATACAGGTAACTTTTGTTTATTGAGGGGCAAAGAAAAATCAAAGGCAACAAATCTCCCCTAAGGNNAAGGTAATTACCCTAGGGGAGATCTAGTTTTACCTTTTAAATTTAATGTAAATATATTCTCCGCCGGCACCCCTGTTGACATCCGCTGGTTCTTGAGTGTTTTGCCAGCAGACCGTGTCGTAGTCAGGCCAGCCTACATTACCGAAAGCTACACCCATATCTTTTACAGGCGGCCTGGTCTTGGCCTTTGTGTACCACATGTATATAAAGTCTCCTCCAGCATTTATATTTAAATCTACTCCAAGTCTGGTATAAGGAACATTATTAGCATTGTGGTTAACAGTTGCTGTAGTAGCTGGAACGCTGCCACCAGTACGTTCCATAAACAGATCAGTTATAGCATCATCGGCGTTTTCACCCAGCTTGTAGCACAAATAGATGTAAGATCCGCCAGCACCGGCATTTAAGTCAGCATTATAAAGTTGATATCCTGGAGGGCATGCAGCCCTGGTCGACCACTCATCAGGGCCATAAACAAAACCCACATCTACTACATATTTCTCAGCCGGCCACTTATTCTGTTCAGCCATGGCCTCATTCATTTTTTCAAACTCTGCTTTAAGGTAAGCAGCTCTGGATGGATCGCTGCAAAGCTCCCAGATGGGTACCAGAGGCCGGGTGGTGGTGGTGCCGAATTCGACCAGATTTCCATCATCATTCAGGGTAGCTTCCCATTTACTTAATAGACTGGGGTCATTTTCTAATAAACCTTTTTCTAGCATGAACGCTCCGCCAGAGCTGGAAAAATGATCGAGCCTGCTGCCTTCATACTCAGATCTATTCTGGACATTTTGATATGACCCGCTTGCGGATGCTTTTACTATTAAAGCGTTAAAATCAGCTTTGGTTGCCACCTTAAAGTTTTCAAAACTGGTGGATGATTTTGAACTGGCAGTAATGCTGTAATCAATTCTTCCGCCCGTAATTGCATCTACCAGTACATAATGCCCGAAGGTAGCAAAGACGGTTTGGGCAGGGACATTCTTGTCATTTATCATCTGCTTGGCATTCGGCAAAAGATAATTCTTTAAATTGGTAGTTCCATCAATATATACACCATACTTCTTAACTATCCAGTAATAGGTTGAAAAATAGTTTTCCAATTTCTCGGTCCGGCTTGAATCGAAATTCGCCTGGACTGATCCGCCAAAACAAAGGAATCTTCCCGAACCTCCTAATGCAGAGGACATTTGACTGCTGTATTCCCTTATGGATTCGGCAACGATATGCTCTTCATCAGCTTTATCAATACGTATGCCTTCCATTTTTCCATCTTGAATCAGCTTTTCAACATCTAAAACTGATTGCTTCAATGAATTCACATCTGCATATTTGCCAAAGACATTATATCCCCTGCCTACGCGCATCACTATGGGAATGTCCTTTTCAGTCGAATCTATTTTGAAAGGCTTCCCCTTTGGTTGTGATCCCCACTCCTCACCGGGCACCATACTTGGGGCTATTTTTTGAAAATCCGGCGGTGGTGCAAATAAGGCTTGTAAGTCATTTGCGGTTAATGAGTCATTAAACTGAAAGTCTGCTTGTTCTTCAGACTGAGCTGTTCCTGAAATTATAATTCCAGGTTGTTTTATTTCCACCGATGGCTTTATTATTTGAAGTCCCGGTTTTATAGATATCGATGGTGTTGATGTACCCGATGGTGTTGACGTACCTGTTTTAGTTATGGTTACTTTTTTGGTTACCGGATCCCACTGAACATCACAACCTAAATTCTCAGTCACAAATCTAATAGGCAGCATAGTCCTGCCGTTGATAATCAGCGGCATCACATTAGGATTCTCTGGGTCGATCGAAATAGTATTTCCATTTATCAAGGCCTTGCTTTGCCCAATCCATAATTCCAGTTTAGTATTCTCCAGGGAGACCGTTACCTTCCTATCAGCATCATTCCAGCCGACATCTGCTCCCAGAGGAGTAGCAGCATATCTAATAGGCAGCATGGTACGGCCCTCTACAACTACAGGGCTTACATCCATTACAATGAGCTCTCCATTTACTGTGTATGAGCTGTTGTCAATGACAAAAACCATTGTTGTTTGTTTTTGCGATGTTTCGGCAGCAGCAGCCGGGGCCACAGGCATAAACATCAATAATAATGCTAATGCCCAAATCAGTACTATAGCCCGCGCTGATTTCTTTTTATAAATTTTCCCTGAACGTTTTCCCACTAGTTCCAACCTCCTCCTTTTAGCAAATACTACATTTGACAGCGCCCACTTCCAATTTCTATATATTTTCAATATATTTCTATTGTTTTCCTCCTTAAATTCAAGATAATATAAAAATTCTTGATAGGAGTCAGGGGCTAGGAGACCGTAGGGGCCGACGACTCTGTCGGCCCGCTGCCGGTAGACATTATCGCTCAAGCGTTGTAGGGACAGACGACCCTGTCTGCCCGCTGCCGGTAGACATTATTGCTCAAGCGTTGTAGGGGCCGACGACTCTGTCGGCCC
>DBRM01000078.1:105146-105387 GCA_002305965.1 Syntrophomonas sp. UBA1368 | reverse complement strand
ATTTATTCTCTGTTAATAAAGGATCTCCGGACGAGACCGCCAATTCCTTGGTGCTTTTGATTTCCATGGATTGCTTTTGAACCCCCTGGGGATCAGCTTCTGTGATATTGCTTTTATCTTCGGTTATGTTGCTTGCATAAATTTTTTCACCATCAGAAGATAAAGTAATACTTACCTTTACCGCACCTGCTCCCTCAATTTGCCCGAGTATATCGCATAGTTCCCGGGTCAATCGCTCTTT
>DBRM01000078.1:102595-105117 GCA_002305965.1 Syntrophomonas sp. UBA1368 | reverse complement strand
CCAAGACATATGGCAATAATTATGATATACCTGCCCTTTTTGCTTTTAAAAAAAGCTCCTGACTCCCCACTGCTTTCGGTAAAATTTTTTATCCATTTTCCAAACATTAACCTTCTCCCCCCTCGAATGTGATTTCAATTTGATCTGCCTTCATTCCATATATGTTATCTACCAGCATTAAAATTTTGTTTTTTATCTGTTCCTGTTCTTCCCGTTTCAATTCCTCCTCCCTGCTCCCCCCAAAAACTGTGACATCTGTGCCTGGTTTATCTGCCTTATCAGACTCGACCCTAACAAGCAGCATCACCTTATCAGCAGTACCGGCATCCCCTTTTTCTATACGGGCTTCAACTGCTTTTACACCTGGTACAAGGGAAGTCAGCGCACTGATTTGTCCCTGCAATTTCTCCTGGACCTGCTGTTGGTTGCTGTCCATTACCTGCTGATTTATTTCCAATCCTTTTTCCAGCATTTCCTCTTCCATAGCCTGATCATACCTGTAATCCCAGAAGTTTATTTCAAAATCCCGGTCCCTGAATGCAACGTTTAGGACTGGGTTTAATATGGCAATCAGTACAAACAAACCCATGGTAAAACTGACAAATGGTTTAAGACTGCTTTCGGGCAAAAGCAATTCCAGCAAACTGGCAACAATGATAATCACTAAAACCGTTTTTACAATTTCCACCAAAGTATCCAAAATACTCTCACTCCATTTGACTACATCGTCAAGGCATGCCATAATGGCTGGTCATGGCCACAACAACGGTTATCATCACAAAAAACATCATCCCTGCCGAAGCTACCGCTGCCAACATCAGCATAAGATGACTTCCCAACGTTTCTAAAATCGCCGAAGTTTTCGCGTCTCCCATAGGCTCCGCCACTGCGGCCGTTACTTTATAGATAAGCGCTATGGCAGCTATCTTCAGCAGTGGAAATATCAACATTCCCAGGATGATAATGACACCAAAGATCCCTAAGGCCTGCTTGATCATAACGATGTATCCTGCTGCTACCTCTATGGTGTCGGAAAACATTTTTCCTACCACGGGTATGGTATTATCCGTGATAAATTTCGTTGTTCTCAGGGCTACTTTATCCAGCGCTGAAGCATATAGCGATCGCAATGTGATCATTCCGACAAAGATGGTAAGAAATAAACCTAATGATAATTGTGCCATCTGTCCAAAGAATTTGGTCATTCTTTCCACTTTTACCGTGCTGGACATCTGGTTGGCGATACTTAAGATCGCCGATAAAATGATCAGCGGAAAAACAATATTTTTAACCGCATTGGCAAAGGCAGCAGCAGTAGTCATCAACAGCGGAAAAAGAATAGCCGCCGAATTGATATTGCCTAAAGCAGCGACCAGCATCAACATCTGGGGGAGCATCCCCATCATAAAGGAAACCATATTATCGATGGTATGCTGCCCTATCGATAAGACTACTTTGAAGGATGTTACTGCAATGGCACTTAAAGCTAAAAAACAAGCCAGATATGATATGCGGGCTATTCCTGAGGCAAACGACGTTTGCAGATTGTTGATCAACGCTGCTACTACGGACAATATCAGTAATTTCCCAAGCAGACCGGAATTGGCGGTTACTTCTTTGAAAAAGTATTTTATGATGTTTTCGCTGATTTCCTTAATGTCAAATTCCCAGGTTCCCTGCCGGAAATCTGTCAGCCATTCTTTTACCGATTTACTGTCAAGATAATGACTGAGCTCAGAATCTAAATTATGTTTATATTCCTCCAGCAATGAAAAATCAATTTCCGCTAAAGTATCCTCCATCACCGAAGGAGTTTCCGTATTGCTTTCCTCCGCTGCCATCATCGGTACCGGCAAAATAATAAGAAATATGCTGATTAGTAAGATCTTACCGATATTTTTCATAGCTAACACCCGTTTTTCCTGTGATTTCCATTATCTAACCAGGCATCAATTCCAGCAGAGATTCCAAAATGGCTACAATGATAGGTATGGCCAGCACCCCGATAATGATCTTGGCCGCAAATTCAACTTTTTTAGCAACAGCCTGTTCGCCGGCGTCAATACAGATTGAGGCAGCGAATTCTGCCAAATATGCCACCCCCAATATTTTAAGGATCGTAGTTAAGAAAAAATAATTGATTTCGGCACGACGGGTCAGCTCTTTTAACACTTCAACGATGGAAGCCATCTTATCCATCAGAAAAGTAAAAACCACAACCGCAAAGACGATACTGAGCAGAACTGCCATGACCGGTTTTTCCTGGCGCAGGATAAGTAAAAATATAGTAGTTAGAAGGGCTAATCCAATTATTTGAGCTATTTCCAAAACGATCTCTCCTCCTGATTAACCCCAAAGATGAAGATGGTCGATTACAAATTGAATACTGAGCGGACTACAGTGAAAAGCTGACTCATCAGTTGTACCACAATAATGAGTACTACGATCACGCCTGCCAAAGTAAGCATTTCAGCCTGCTCTTCTTTTTTAGCCTGTTTCAGAACAATGGAAAGAATGGAAAT
>DBRM01000078.1:87876-102569 GCA_002305965.1 Syntrophomonas sp. UBA1368 | reverse complement strand
GCCCCCAGGATAAAACCGCCATATGACCATATTTTTCGTCCCGATTCTGCCTCCGCAAGCGCTGTTTCTTCCAATAGCTTCAATTCTTCCTGAATCAGGATAAAATACTTTTGCTGCTCAAAACGATCTGAAACACCCAATTGCGGTCCCAATGACTTCAATAACTCCAGATCGATGGTTTTCAAGTCCGATTCATACTTAAGTCTTTTCAAGCCGCTTTGCCACGCTTCATGCCCGGTGATTCCGGATTTCTTTTCCAAGATTCTTGCAGTTTCTTTAAACAATCCCGACACTTCATTTTCACAAAACTCCGCTGTGCGCCTCATTGCCAGAGATAAAGGGGTCTGCATATAAGTAATTTCCTTTTCCAGGAAGCCTAAGGCCATGCGCAGACTTTTCAATTGCCACACACGTTTATCTATCCGCCGGGCCCCTAGAAGCCCCCACATGCCAAAGCCGGCAATAATCAGACAAATACCCAGGGTTTTTATCTCCATGTCAATCCCACCTTATGAGTTCTTCCACGGTACCTGGTCCTTTTCGCCGGGATAATACGATCCCCAGTTGAAATATTTTTTGCTCCAGCAAGGATTTCATCACCGGCCGACGGCTTAGTTCCCGCATACCGCCGGCATGAACTGAACTGATAACAGCTACCCCGGCATTGATACATTCCAGAATCGCTTCGGCATCTTCCATTCGCCCTATTTCATCTGTTATGATTGCCTGGGGAGACAAGGAACGTACGGCCATAATCATTCCCAATGCTTTGGGGCAGGCATCCAATACATCTGTACGCGGCCCCACGTCCAGTTGGGGTATCCCCCGATAACAGCCGGCGATTTCAGAGCGCTCATCCACCACCACCACATTATGCTGGCCGGCGTGGGAGATACCCCGGGTAATATCACGTAAAAAAGTGGTTTTCCCGCAGCGGGGAGGAGAAATGATCAGTGTATTCAGTATCTGACTGCCGTCAGGTATCACATTCCTTAAAACCGGCTCAGCACAGTTTTTAACTTCCCTGGCAATACGCAGGCAAATACCGGAAAAATCTTTGATGGTCCTGACTTGATTTCCTTCCACAATGACCTGTCCGGCTAACCCAGCCCGATGCCCGCCCTGAACGGTTATAAATCCTCTTCGTATTTCTTCTTCAAAAGCATATAGTGAATTGTCACTTATAGAAGCAATGGTACGATAGATATCTTCACTGGTTACCACATAAGCCTTGTCAAGACTCCTTGCCAGCTCTCCCTTTAAATTGACAGCAGTATCTTTATCTCCGATCTTCATAATCAGCGGTTGTCCTGAGCGTAGTCGTATTTCCTCAAGCGATGCGAAAAATCGGTCATTCAAATGCATAATAATGTGCTGCAGAGGCGGCGATAAATAAGGAAGTATTTGTTTGCTGACTATTTCTTTATCACCTGTCATATGCACACCTCCTTGCTTTATTTATATATTGGAGTGAAGTGTAAAATATTCCATATTACTCATGATCATCAAGATTAATAAATCGAAATTGCGGGCAGAAAAAAGCAGGGAACCACCTTTGCTGTGGTTCCCTGTCAAGTAACTATTATGACCGCAAATCCTTAAGCTTGTTCGTGTGGCTGACTGTTTTCCATTTCATCAGGGAAATAGGTAAATTCATGATCAAAAGACCCGTCATTGATAAAGATCACTTCATTACAATTTGGGCATATGATCTCCAGCCGTTCTTCCTCTTCGTCATCCAACAAGCTTGACTCGAAATAGATTTCTTCTCCGCAATTTTGACATTGTGTCTCAATAAACTCTTCATCACTTAAGAAGTTTTCTTCCAGGTCAAATAAATCATCATCAATGCTCTCAACATATTCCTTGAAATCTTCGAATTCACACTGCATATTTATCATGGCTTCGGCTATTTCCTCCAGAACAGCCAATATGCCCGAAACTATTTTCCCCTGGGGACTGGCATCACTAATATTCAGTCCTTCACTTAAGCCCTGAAGATAGCTTATTTTTTCAGATATATCAAATGACATAAAAAATCCTCCTTTTAGATGCTAATCAACTATGATTATTATTTCAAAAAAGGAGAATTTTAAACTTGTGTCCGGTTGATTTAAATAAACAATGATTTTATCAGATCAGGCTCTTTCCATATATTGGCCTGTGCGCGTATCGATTCTCAAACGATCTCCCTCATTAATAAACAGAGGGACCTGAACGGAAGCTCCTGTTTCCAGTTTGGCAAGTTTCGTGGCACCGGTTGCGGTATCGCCTTTAACACCCGGTTCCGTTTCAACAACTGTCAATTCCACAAAATTGGGCAATTCAATTCCAATTATATTTCCCTGGAACAGCAATACCTCAATGACCATGTTTTCCAGCAGCCATTTAGACCCGTCCCCTAAGGTTTCCTGATTGATGCTGATCTGGTCGTAACTCTCATTATCCATAAAATTATAGCCATCGGAGTCTTTATATAAAAATTGCATTTCTCTTTTATCCAGATGGGCGCGGGCTACTTTTTCTCCGGCTCGAAACGTCTTTTCCACCACTGATCCGGTTTTTACATTTTTGAGTTTGGCTCTTACAAAGGCTGCTCCCTTACCTGGTTTTACATGCTGGAAATCAACTACCTGATAAGCCTGTCCTTCCATTTCGATGGTTACACCCGTTTTAAAATCATTTACGGAAATCATCTCATCCCTCCATTAAATCAGTATAAGATTTTTGTTGGCTTTGGTCACAACTTCGCAGCTGTCTTGTTTTACTATTACTGTATCTTCTATACGAATTCCTCCCCAACCTTTTATGTAAATACCAGGTTCGATTGTTATTACCATGCCCGGTTGTACAACTGTATCACTGCTTGATGAAACAGCTGGCATTTCATGAACTTCCAGGCCGACTCCATGACCCGTACTGTGAAGAAAATACTCGTCCAGACCATATGATTGTAACCGGGTTCTTACTGCCTGGTCCACATCTTTGCATCGTATCCCGGCTTTGATCATGGAAACCCCTAATTGTTGCGCTTCTAAAACCGCCATATACTTATCGTGATAGGAAGAGTCCATTTCTCCTATCCCAATGGTCCTGGTCATATCAGCCAGATATCCCTGAAAAAAACCACCGTAATCCATGGTTATCATTTCACCAGCTGCAATAACTTTGTCGCCAGGGGTGCCATGCGGCAGAGCGGCATTTTCTCCTGCAACGGCAATGGTAGTGAATGCTTCCTTTTCGCAGCCTTTTTGACGCAGTAAATTATCGATTTTGTCGGCAATTTCCTTTTCGCTCATACCTAGCCTAATTTGGCTTAACATTTCAGCGAATACCGCATCACCAATTGCAGCCGCTTGTCTGATCAGCTCAAGTTCAGTCTCGTCTTTAATAATTCTGTCGTTCTCCACGATTCCCTTTACGGGGATCAATTCTGTTTTAAGATTTTTCTTCAGCCAGGAATAAGTATCATAACTTACAACCTGGCTTTCAAAAGCCATATTGTCAAAACTGCCCGCCAGCAGGTTAAATTTGCTGCCATCGAAGTTTTTTTCTTCGATCAGTTCCCATTCAGGACATTGGCGTGCAGCCTGTTCGCGGTAGCGGGAATCACTGATAATGTATTTCCTTTGTGCCGTAATGAAAAGCCGGGCATCATATCCGCCGGTAAAGCCAGATAAATATCTTATGTTTTCCGGCTTGCAAACCAAAAAAGCATCGATTTTCTGACGCTGCAAATGATCCCTTATCTTTTCAATTCTATCGTTAATATGGAACACCTCAAATGAAATAATACTGATAAAGATTTACCTTTTATTATTTAACATATTTATTGCTGCTTGCAAAGCCATTTTATATACAGCCGGACCCAACCCAAATATGCCGCCAATTGCTGCCGGTGAGATAAATGACTGACGGCGAAAGTCTTCCCGGGCGTATATATTGGTCATATGTACTTCTATCACTGGTATGTTCACCGCTTTAAGCGCATCGTGAACAGCAATGCTGCTGTGGGTCAAAGCCCCTGCATTAATGATGATAAAACTGGCCTCACCATAAGCCGAATGGATTCTGTCGATCATTGCACCTTCGGAATTGGATTGGAAAAACTCCAGTTCAACTCCGTTTTCAGCTGCCATTTCGCATAAACCAGCATTAATTTCATCAAGTGATTGAGTTCCATATAAATTAGGTTCTCTTATTCCCAATAAATTAAGATTGGGACCATTGATCACTAAAATTTTGTGCAACTTTCTCCGCCTCCTTTTGTTATCAGCCGCTTATATTTACATTCTGCAAACGAAGGGCAGGAGCTGCTTTGCTGCCATAAAACCGCATATCGCTGCCCACCGCATCAATATTCTGCAGTAAATCAACAATGTTCCCGGCAATGGTTATTCCGCGTACCGGGAATGTGAGACCGCCATTTTCTATCATTATACCTGCTGCCCCTACGGAAAAATCTCCGGATATGGGATTTACGGTATGCATTCCCATGACTTCTGTAATATATAGTCCTTTGCCGATGCCCGCTATCAGAGATTCAGTACTATTAGCAGCAGGCAAGACCATAAAATTGGAACTGCCGACTCCCGGTAAAGATCGAAAGGAGGCCCGTCTTGCATTACCAGTGGAAGTTACGCCGTCCCTGGCAGCAGAATAAGTATCATACAAATAATGATTTAACACCCCGCGGCTGATAATTTGATTGCAGCGGGTGGGAACTCCTTCATCATCAAAAGGAAAGCAGGCTGTTCCATCGGCCCTGGTTGCATCGTCAACTAAATGAAAGCTTGTTGAAGCAATCTTCTGCCCTATTTTCCCTGCCAGCAGCGACTTCCCCTTTTGAACGGTTTCCGCATTGACCATGCGGGATAAGATGGTCATGAATTGGGTAACTACGTAAGGTTCCATTACGCAGGGAATAACTGCTGAATCAATATTCCTGGCATGGAGGCTGCGGATCGCATTGGCGGCTGCTTCCCTGCCAACTTTAATTGGCTGCAAATCCTTAAACCATTTGCTCATACACATGGCAAATCCTGTCTGAGCATCTCCCTTTTCTTCCGCAGCCAAATAAATATAGATCCCGCTGAAGTTCCCCTTGGCGCTGGCATAAAGTCCGTTGGTATTCATTATCAAAGTAATATATTCTGCGTCTTCATAGCCAGCTCTCTCAATAATAGATATACGTCCATCGGTTTGCCGGGCAGCTTCTTCCACCTGTTGGGCCATTGCTATTTTTGTTTCAACTGAAGCTGAATTTATCTCTTCATCATAAAGCTGCATAGCCTGATATTCATATTTCCCTGAGGGCAGTTGATTATATTGATCTGCAGATGTATATGCGGTGATTTGGTATGCATCATCAACCGCTTCCAGGATCGCCCGGGCGGATAAGTCACTGGTATAAGCAAATCCTATTTTATTGTCTTTTATCAACCTTATGCCCAGACCGGTTTCCTCCGATTCTTTCAGAGTTTCCACCAAATGATCTGCCACTTCTATACTTAATTGACGGTTGATCGTAAGATAGACTTCAGTATCGACCCCTTTGCGAAGACCCGCTTCCAAAGCTATATAACCGGCTTCCTTTAAGTAGTCCTCGTTCATAGTTCCTCCTATTTTCGCCTGATTCTTTTAATCTGCGGGCCGTCTGCCATTCTTGTTCCGCCAATGGTAAGTTGTTTGATGCGTATGGTAGGCTGTGCATCACCAACTGCCACACCTTGTCCGTCTTTCCCGCAGGTACCGATACCAAAGCCCAAATCCTTCCCGATGCTGTCAATATTTTTCAACACTTCCGGTCCGTTCCCGGTCAAAATAGCTCCCCTGACCGGAGATTTGATTTCACCATTTTCAATCAGATAGGCTTCCTGGACCTCAAAAACAAAATCACCATTGGTGGTATTGACCTGCCCGCCTCCCATCTTCTTGACCAGAAGTCCATGGGAGGTTGATTTGATGATCTGCTCCGGTTCTTCAGAACCAGGTCCGATCATGGTATTGGACATGCGTGGTATGGGTTTGTGCTGATAGGATTCCCGCCGTCCGTTGCCGGTGGATTTTGTGCCATCTTTTTGAGCTGTTAACCGGTCATACATGTAACCACATAATTCACCATTTTCAATCAAAACCTTTCGTTGGGCGCGAATACCTTCATCATCAAATTGATAGGATCCATATTTGCCTTCAATGGTAGCATCATCAATTATATTCACTCCGGATGCCGCAACTTGCTTACCCCGGTTATCTTTATATACGGACAGGCCTTTTTGAACCAGATCAGCCTCCAGTCCATGCCCGCAAGCTTCGTGCACCAGGGTTCCTCCTGCTGTTGATGACATAACAACCGGCATTTTTCCGACCGGTGCCGGTTGAGCAGAGAGCATGTTTACAGCCAGTTTGGCAGCATTAAGGGCCATATCATCAAGAGAAACCTTATTAAGTAACTCCCAACCGCCAATTTCCCCGGCTGATTCATAACCAGTCTGAACAATATTCCCCTGTGCCGCAACTGCACTAATGCTCATTCTTACCCGCGATCTTTCATCTTCGATTAATTCACCTTCACTGTTGGCAATTTGCACTGTTTTGCGGGCTTCTCCCAGTGTTATAGTGACCTGACGAATATCTTTGCTGAAATTACGGGCTATGTTATTGGCTGATACAATATGTTGGATTTTATCTGCAAAAGATAATTGCTCAGGTTGAAAACGAATTTGGCTGTTTATGCTTTTACAATTCAGGGCTATAGAAGACCTGTTTATCATATTGGGGCCGGCAGCACGACTTGCCGTTTCAGCAGCTTTTAATAAGCTTTTGGTGGATAGATCATTTGTATAAACATAAGCAGTGTTCCCTTGTTTGATGACCCTGATCCCTGCACCTTTTTCTCTTCCACTGTTTATACTCTCGATTTTATCGTCGTCATAGTATATATTGCTGATATTTTTTTCCTCGACGTAAATTTCTGCAAAGTCGCCCCCACTTTTCAGTGCTTCGTCCAAAACCTGGTTTAATATATACTTATCTAACATCCACTTCCTCCTGTCAGAAGATCGTACCGACTAAAATATATTTTTAAGTATAATTTAACCGGCTGGTTTATTTTAATTCTGCCTTAAGTCATCGTTCTTCACGATCATATGCCGTACCCAAGGCATTAGGCGCCCCCGCATCCTGCCGCATTTTTATGGTGACGACAACCAACACGATCACCGTAAATAAATAAGGCAGCATTTGCAGGAAAAAAGCCGATACTTTTATACCAGCAATCTGCAAGCCAAAGGTCATGGCTTCCACTGCACCAAACAAGTAAGAACCTGCTATCGCCCATATGGGATTCCAGAGTGCAAATATGACCAGAGCAACTGCAATCCATCCTCGCCCGGCGGTCATATTTTCCTGCCAGGAAGGTGCATAAACCAGTGATAAATAAGCCCCTCCCAGACCAGCCATCATACCGCCGACAATCGTACAAAAGTAGCGTACTCTGGAAACACTGATACCCACTGCATCAGCTGCGGCAGGATTTTCTCCCACAGCCCTTATACTTAATCCCCATTTGGTCCTGTACAGGATCAGCCAGAAAATAATTGCCAGTATAAAGGCGATATACACCAGGGGATCGTGATTGAAAAAGATCTTACCGATAACAGGAATATCATTTAGGTATGGTATAGCTATTTTACTGACCGGATCAGCCGTTGGCAGTCCCTGATAAGCCTTGCCAAGGAAGCCGCTGGTTCCGGTTCCAAAAATCGTTAAAGCCAGGCCACAGACCACCTGATTACCTTTGAGGGTTACAGAAATAAAGGCATGAATCAAGGCTGTCAGCCCTCCGCTGATCATAGCCGCCGAAAACCCATACCAATGGTTACCGGTTTGAATAGTAAAAATGAAGCCTACTACTGCTCCCACCAACATCATTCCTTCTACACCAAGGTTGAGTATTCCTGACTTCTCAGTCAGAAGTTCGCCCAGTGCTGCAAATAATATTGGAGTACCAGCTACAATGGCTGCTGTAAGAAGTGCTGCTATTACGTTATCCATCATTGCTCCTCCTTACGGACCAAAATGATTTTATACCGGCGCAAAAATTCCCCTGCTAAAAGGAAAAAGAGAATACTCCCCTCCAACATGAGTACAATTGAATAAGGAATCCCGAAAGTCTGTATTCCAAAACCTCCTACCAGCAAAGCACCAAACAGGAACGCCACCACGATAATACTGAAAGGATGCAATCTGGCCAGCCATGCCACGATAACTGCTGTAAAGCCATATCCCGGTGAAATATCCTGTTGCAGCCGATGGGTTATCCCTGATACTTCGATCATACCAGTAATCCCTGCTATTCCCCCGCTGATGAGCATAACCAAAACCATATTTCTGGCCACGTTCATACCGGCATAACGGGCCGCATTTTGACTTTCCCCGATTACTTTTATTTCATAACCCCAGCGGCTGTATCTTAACACCAAATAAAACAACACCGCTATGACGACAGCTACAAGTAAGCCCATATGTACCCGGCTATCCCCGAAAGATGGCAGGTACCCGCTGAGCGTAAAACGCGGAGTCAGTGGAAAACCTTTACTGGCCGGATCTTTCCACGGTCCGAAAACCAGGTAACTCACCCATGAGATTGCTATATAGTTCAACATCAAAGTAGTAATGGTTTCATTGACCTGCCAATATCCGCGCAAGGCCCCGGGTATAAATCCCCACACTGCGCCTCCGATAAAACCGGCTAAAAACATTAAGGGCAGCAGTACCCATGAACTAAGATCTCCAAAGGAAAGCGCCACCCAGGAGGCCGCAAAAGCCCCCATATATAATTGCCCTTCGGCTCCTATATTCCATAGTTTCATGCGAAATGCCAACGATACAGCCAATCCGGCCAGCATTAAAGGGATCGCTTTTACAATGGTTTCGGAAACAGCATAACTGCTGCCGAAAGCTCCTTTAAGCATACGTGAAAAGGTCTCACCCGGATCATAACCGGAAAAATAAAGAAATAATCCGCTTACTATAAATGCCAGCAGGATCGAAAATATCGGGACCCCTATATCAACCAGCAAAGACTCATGCTGACGTTTTATCATTTTTGCCTTGATCATGATGTTTTCCTCACATATTCTACCCCCAGCATCAATGCTCCGATTTCATCTATATTGGTTTTGTCTGCATCTAATATCTTTTGGATCCCGCCCGCATACATTACGGCTACACGGTCAGCATAGCGGAAAATATCTTCTAAATCTTCCAGGATGAGAAGAATGCCGGTTCCTTTATCTCTTTCCTGCAGCAGAATATTATAGACGGATTCTGCTGCTGCAATATCAAGTCCCCGGGAAGGGTAAGCCGCCACCAATACCCGCGGCTTCTGGCTGAGTTCTCTGGCGATCAACAATTTTTGCAAATTACCGCCAGACATATAATTGACCGGATGGTTAAGATCAGAAAGATAAATATTATAATCCTCCACCATTTCTTCCGCCAGCTTGCGAACGGATTTATAATCGATAAAGATACCATCCGAATATTTTTCAAGATAATAGGTTCTTAAAATAATATTATCCAGCAAATCAAGATTGGGAACAAGCCCCATTCCCATTCTGTCTTCAGGTACAACACTGATCCCCAGATTCAACCTCTGCCGGATATTTAAATCATTAATCACTTTTCCGTCCAGACTTATTGTTCCGGTATGCAGTTTTCTTAATCCCGCGATCGCTTCTATCAATTCTCTTTGACCGTTGCCTGCCACTCCGGCAATAGCAACAATTTCACCGCTTTTAATATCCAGATTGAGGTCTTGTACGGCTAAATGGCCCTGGTCACCAAATATACTGGCATTACACAATTCAAGAATGGAATCTCCCTTCAAAAGCGGGTGGCTGGCCTCGTTAAATATTACTTCTTTCGCCACCATCATTTTGGCCAGCATTGTTTCATCAACCTCAGCAATGGGTGTACTGCCCACTACTTCTCCGTGTCTTAAGACGGTAACATAATCAGCAACTTCCATAACTTCATGCAGCTTATGAGTGATCAACACCACTGCTTTACCTTGACTTGCCATAACCCTGAGGGTATTAAAGAGGTCATTTACTTCATGGGGCGTAAGGACAGTGGTCGGTTCATCCATGATCAAAATATCACAACCCCGGTACAACATTTTAATGATCTCAACTTTTTGCTGTTCTCCGAGTGATAACTGGTAAATACGTGCTGAAGGATTGATATCAAAACCAAACTGGCTGGCAAATTTCAAAGTTTCTTTTTCCATCTGCTTTTTGTTCATCTTTAGGGATTTGCCTGCGCCAAGGATTACATTTTCTGCTACAGTAAAGTTATTGACCAGACGGAAATGCTGATAGATCATTCCAATCCCCGCAGATAAAGCTTTGCGGGGTGAACTGAATTCAAGTTTTTCCCCTTTCACCTTTATAAAACCTGAATCAGGCCGGTAGAGCCCTGCCAATATACTCATCAAAGTTGATTTTCCAGCTCCGTTTTCACCCAGCAGTGCATGAATTTCTCCTGGATAAACCCGAAAATGGATATTTTTATTAGCAACGACTCCGGGAAATGATTTGGTTATCCCATCCATTTCAATAACAGGCAACCTTTTCATAATCGTTCCTCCAATACAAAAGGCGGCGTTTTAAGCCGCCTTTGGATCACTCTTTCCAGGGATTAAGATTTTGGACTTCCTTCAACACCCTTAACGAACCAATCGAGACTCAACTTCTCGTCATCAGTCATTTGCTGACCTTCCTGAACTTTTAAAGTTCCATCCTGATCATAGATTGGGCCGGTAAACACATCCCAGGTCTTGGCAATCATTTCGTTTTTCTTAGCTTCAACTTTGGCAACAATGTCCGCCGGGACCTTATCAGAGATAGGAGCCAGGTCAACTATTCCGTCTTCCAAACCGCCCCAATAGGATTCACTCTTCCAGGTGCCGTCCATTGCGCCCTTTATAGCTCTGACATAATACGGTCCCCAATTCCATACCGGACCGGTGAGATTGGCATTGGGTGCAAAACTGCGCATGTCACTGTTATAACCGACTGAGTAAATACCTGCTTCTTCAGCTGCCTGTTGGACAGCTGGAGTATCAGCATGCTGGGCTAAAACATCGCAGCCAGCATTGATCAAACTTTGTGCGGCTTGTTTTTCCAGGGTAGGATCAACCCAGGTGTTTGACCAAACGACTTTTACGGTAGCATCAGGATTGACGGCTTGAACGCCGAGAGTAAATGCATTAATGCCGCGAATGACTTCCGGAATCGGGTAAGCCGCAGCATAGCCTATATTATTATTTTTAGTCATCGCCCCTGCCACCATACCACTTAAATAACGAGCCTGGTATATGCGGCCAAAGAAGGTGGATACGTTATCTGCAGTGCTAAGTCCTGAACAATGAAGGAAAACGATATCCGGATACTTTTTGGCCACTTCCAACATTGCATCACCATAGCCAAAACTGTTGGCAATAATTACATTACAGCCTTCCTGTGCCAGCTGTTCGATGCTTCTTTCCGAATCAGCGCCCTCAGGAACGGATTCCAACGCCACGGTTTCAACTTCAGGTATCTGTTCTTCCAGATATTTTCTGCCCTGATCATGAGCGAATGTCCAGCCTGCATCACCAGGGGTGCCGATGTAAATAAACCCGACCTTAAATTTTTCTGCTGTTTGTTTGTCTGAATCATCAGCAGCCTTCTGCCCCCCGCATCCTACTACCATGGTGACAGCAAACATAATTACCAGCAAGAGAATACCAAATTTCTTGAACTTCTTCAAAATCCAACCCCTCCTAATTTCAATTAATTTCTGCTTTTTTTTCGACATATTTATTCTATTATCCTTTATTTTTCCATAAGTCAATTTATTATTTTTCTTTTGTAACAGAGATAATATTATTTGTCGGCACCTTAAAACTACTATTAAGTCTTTAGTCTTTTATAATTGTAGTTTAAACTCATTTTGTTTCGTTATTCTTTATCGGAATCCGGTTTGTCCTCACGCAGGTCAACGATTTCAGCTTTTTCATGTAGATCCTGTAAATAATTGTAGAAAGCTTCTGCTTTTTTATTCCCCAATAATTGTGTGTTTAATTCCTTTTCAGCTTCGGTAAAAGGTATTGTTCTTGCTTCCTTAACAGTGCCGGCTTTAATGATATGATAACCAAATTCGCTTTTGACTGGTTCCCTGGTAATTTCTCCCGGCTTTAGTTTTAACGCCGCATCTTGAAATTCAATTACAAAATTACTGTCTTCATTGATCAGACCTAAGTCTCCTCCTTGTGCGCTGCTGGGGCAGGTAGAAAACTCCTTGGCGAGATTTGCGAAGTCATCTCCTTGATCTATTTTAGCTAATATCTCCTTGGCCTTTTCTTCCGTATCCACTAAGATATGAGAGATCTGCATACCGCCTTTATCAAGAAATAAATCTTTATTCTCCTGATAATATTTTTCTGTTTCTTCCTTACTGACAGTTATATCTGCGGTCACCTTTTTCTCAAGAGCCGAATAAATTTTCTCCGTTTCGATCTGTTCCCTCAATTGCTCCTCGTTCATTCCCATATCCTCAAGGAGTTTTTTATAACTTTCCTCCCCATGGGTGGCCTTGGCTCTGTCAACTTCTTCTTCAATTTCTTTTTCCGTTATTTTTATATTATCTTTCTCGGCTTGCTGAAATAATATTTTTTTCAGCACTAAATCATCAAAGGTCTGTGTTTTCAAATCATTGATCACAGCCTGATCTTTATTTTCATCCAATTTTGTTCCGGTTTGAATTTCATAATAATATTCCAAGAAACTCAGATGAGATTCATACTCCGCTTTGGTTATAGGCTCTCCATTTACTTCGCCAACTTTATCAAGATCTTTATCAACTTCTTTATTTTTATCGCACCCGGTAACAATAAAAGCCAATAATAAAACAATACTCAATAAACAAACTGTTAACTTTTTCACCTCTACACCCCTCTTTAAATTATTTATCAATAAATCCTGCCATAACTTCTTTTTGAATAATTTCCTGAACTTCATTGAACATCCTGATAAAATCAGCCTCAGCCTCGAAAAAATCTGCTGCTGTTTTATTAGTGTTCAATCGAGCAAATTCCAGACTTATTTCTTTAATCAGCTCGGGTTGTATTTCCTGTCCAAGAAAATGCATGTGATTTATATTGGTTTGTTTTTCCCGGAAAGCACGAATTTTTTCTTTCAATTCCGGTTGTTCCTCAATTGATTTTTGTGCTTTTATATAAGCGAGATAAATCTGATTTTCCTTTATAGCCTTGGCTAATTGATGTGCAATATCGAAAGTATTTTGCGTATCCATATTTTCTCCTCTGCATGCTTTTCAATATATCATAACCTAGCAGTAATTGCTGAACTAGTCAAGAATGTATCACAAGCACCAATAGACCTTACAAATTTAACAGGATCTTTGATTTTTTTATTCTCATATTTTGTGACCATTATATCTTTTTATCTTGTTATTTACCGCTTGTCTTGAATGTTTTGATGTTTAATCTGCAGATTTTCCGGCTTTTCCTTATCTTTCAATAATGTTCAGCAATTCTATTTTGTTGTTTTGTAACCTTTACAACGTATTAAAAGCCTAATTTATGATATTAGCAACTTGCTGCCAACTTGTTTTCAATTCGTTATTGTGATAACTATTACAAGGTTAGACTCATTAAACCATTCAAAATGCTAAGCATACAAGGTTTCGTGCAAAATGTAACAAGCTAATTGTATAGTCAGCCAGGAAATACTACAATATATACAAGATAGTGTACGGAAAAATCTATTTGAAGGGGGGTTCTGATATGAAATACATTTCAGTTGTAGTTCCTGAAGATGTGGATCGAGCGCTTCGGTTCGCCTGTGCTGATCAGGCTACAACGAAATCAAGATTAGTAAGAAAACTAATTGAAGAATACCTGCAAGATTGGAAAACTCAGTTCGAAGGAAAAGGTGGCCAATTAGTAATCGAAGACGAAGAAGATGAACCTGAATAAAACTGAAATATATCTTAAATAATCTGGATGTGATCATCCAGATTATTTTTTTTTGCCCATTTCCAAGAATTTTAGCGGAATATTCTATCATTTCTTCACCTTCCTCTCTCATTCATTTGTTTTCAGATTTGTCTGAATATTTCTGTGATGTTATTATCATAATAACATCACATATTAACATATTAACATTATGTGAGAACGAGGGGGGAAACCATATGATATGGTTATTAGCGGCAGCAGCACTGATTTTAACACTGGCATCCGGCACAATAAGCATTCTCTATGTTTTCCAGAAGGTGTATTTGGAAGAATTCTAGATTTGCCTAAAAAATGAGAGGGGGTAACAAAATGACAGATTTGCAGCAAGCTTTTTTACTATATAGTGCAGTTTATCTTATTGCTAAATGCGGACTGTTCGCTTGTTTATATGTAGCCTTGGTGATTGTAGAAAAACATGCCCGGGAAAGACACAAACAATTACACCTTTTCTTAGTGGATAAACGGGCAAAAGAAGAGGTCAGATGGGAATATGCCTACAAACAGTACCAGAAGAAAAAGTCATTGCGTCCTGCTTCATTAACCAAAGCCAGCTAATCAGAAAAGATACACATAAAAATAGTAAGACCGGTTTCGCCGGTCTTTTGCT
>DBRM01000078.1:0-87861 GCA_002305965.1 Syntrophomonas sp. UBA1368 | reverse complement strand
CCTCCAATCAACAGGTATAAAGCTCTGATGTGTTTATTAGTTTTTAATTCAATAAAGAGCAAGCCGGCTGAAAGTAAGGCCAGTAGTGCAGAAATCAATGCACTGTTGGTTAATTGCCAGTCGGTAAGTAATATCCCGATTGCAGGGATGAGGGAGCTTTGAAAAACCATTGCCCCGGTAATATTACCTAATGCAAGTGTATCTTTTTCACGTGATATCCAGATTACGCTGTTAAATTTCTCAGGCAATTCTGTGGCAATTGGGGTTATGATAATCGCCAGGACAAAAACTGGCACTGCATAGATCATGGCAACTGCTTTTACTGAGTCTACGAATAAATTGGCACCTAAAACAATGAATATCAGGGCGACAACAACCTGCAGGCTGATCATAGGTAATCTGGCCCTTTTTTTGTCAAAATAACAGGGAGGTAAATCGTGGTCAGCAGACACATCTCTTTCTTGACTGAAAGTCGTGTAAACATACCAGCAATAAGAAAAGACTAACAGGACCGCTATCAGGATTTGCACCCATCTGAATTGAACCGGTATCAAACCGGCAAGTACTGCAGTGGTATAAACCACAATAAAAAAGCCCAGGTCTCTGGTCATAATGGTGTAATCCGCCAATACTTTAGAACCATGTTCACGGCGGTTTTTAAACAGCAGAACGGCGATCCCGGATACAAACATGGCCAGTGTTGCCAGCATAAGCGGCGCTCCTATGATCGCTCCGATCCCAATTTCATTTCCTTCCTGTCCATGACCGAATACGATAGCAATGATGGGAATGATGGTTTCAGGCAGTGCAGTACCTACCGCTGCCAGTACACTGCCAACTGCTCCTTCAGATAAGTTCAGCCGTTTGCCTAACCATTCAACACCGTTTACGAAAAACTCGGCTCCTGCCAAAATAATGCCCAAAGCTATTACAAGCCATGCGATGCTGCCCATTGTATAATTCCCTGCCTTTTAAAAATCAATTGGAATTTTTGTCGCTTTGCGGTGAGAAAAGTATACCAATTCTTTATATCCTGCTCTTTGCGCTAATAACGCTGCCTGGTCAAAATCTAATCCGACCTGATCCGGATGATGGGCATCAGAGCCGAATATAATTGGAATATCCATAGCCTTCATTTTTTGAAGGATTTCCAAGGCTGGGTACATCTGCCGGACTGGTTTTCTGAGCCCGCTGGTGTTGATTTCCACAGCCATATCAGCATCCTTTATGGCTTCCAGCACCGGTAAAGCATAATGAAGCAGCGACTTCTCACGGGGTGTATGCCCCCAGAGCTTAACCAGGTCCAGATGCCCCACTATATCAAAGCAGTTTGCTTCCACCGCTTGTCTGACCAATGCAAAATAATTAAAGTAGATTTCATCGATATTATTGTTATTAAACCTATCTTTATGATCCGGATGATCAAAAGCCCAACCTTCAATAAAATGAACCGAACCAATCAAATAGTCCCAATCATGCTCTGCTTTTATAATATTGATCTCATTTTCCCGTCCAGGAATATAATCAACTTCCAGGCCAATTTTTATTTCGATCCCGGGGTTCTCTTCCTGAAGTTGGTGCAGCAAAGAAATATTTATCAAATGTCTGAATTCATCATGCTCAGTAAAACCTATGCCATTTAAATGCTGCTGCCGGGTTTTTTCTATAAATAGACGAAGCCATTCATATTGGTAGCTGTACTCACCATGTGCCAGAGCATGAATGTGATGATCGATTAACAAGCTGTTACTCCTTTGCATATTTGATACGATATCAATTTAAGCATTTTTAAGATGATAAAGCAATGATATCAGCCAAAACGAATTGCATTAAGTGATGGATTATACTAAAATTTTAGGCATTAATATGTACTGTAAGGGGTTGATTTTAATGACAAGAATAATACCATTCAAAGGTTTGCGTTATAACTCCGATAAAATATCTGATTTAGCTGATGTTGTAACTCCGCCTTATGATATTATCGATGAGGCTGCTCAAACCAGATATTACGCTAACCATCCCGCCAATATTATCCGTCTGGAGCTGGGCCTTACCTTTCCTCAGGATTCTGCTGATAATAACCGCTATACCAGAGCTGCACAATATCTTGCCAAATGGATGGAAGACGGAACTCTGCAAAGTGAGATCAGCCCGGCCCTTTATTTATACCAGCAGGAATTTACAGTCCATGGAATAAAAAGAATCCGCAACGGTTTCGTAGCAGGTGTTCAGGTGGAACCTTATGAAAAAGGCAACATTTTGCCCCATGAAGAAACTTTATCCAAACCGAAAGCCGACCGCTTACAATTGATGCATGCTACGAAATGTAACTTCAGTTCTATTTTTGCTTTATATGCTGATGAGCAAAAACTGGTGGATAGCCTGCTTTTAAGTGAGGCTCAGGAGCGGAAACCTGATATCGAGATCATAGATGAGGCTGATGAAATACACCGGATCTGGGTCATAGACAACCAGGCTGTAATTGATCAGATCGTTGATATTATGTCCACCAAGACACTGTATATAGCCGACGGCCATCATCGTTACGAAACTGCTTTGGAATTTGCCAATGAAATGTCTGAACAAGGATTAAATGATTATAACTATGTCATGACTACCATGGTTAATTTATATGATGAAGGATTGGTGGTTTTGCCAACTCATCGCGTTGCAGGTCATCTTGATAATTTTGATTTCACCAGCTTTATGGATAAACTGACTTCCCTTTTCGAAGTAGAACCATATCCTGCAGATAGTGATTTAACTTATATCATGCATATACTGGCGGAACGCGGTCAAAAGGATCACGTTTTCGTTATGTATAACGGGGAGAATTATTATTTATTAACGTTAAAAGATGAGGAGAAAGCTTTCAATTTGCTGCCAGCGAATAATTCTGTTGCCTGGAAGAGTCTTGACGTAGCCATTTTGGATAATTTGATCCTTGACCAAATATTGGGGATTGGAGAAGCAGAACGCCGTAATCAGGAAAATCTGGCTTACAGCCGCAGTGAAGAATGGGTGAAAGAAAAAATTGATAACAGGCATTATCAAGTGGGCTTTTTTATTAATCCTACCCGTGTGGAAGAGATCGTTAAGGTTGCGGAAGCACATGACAAAATGCCGCAAAAGTCCACTTATTTTTATCCCAAGCTTATAACCGGCTTGATCATCAATAATTTAACCGTTAAATAATCCTGGTTCCTGAGCAAAATTAATCAAGCAAGCAAAAAGTCCTGACGTTAAGAAAAACCCGCCAGGACTTTTTAGTTACCTTATCCCTTTTAGCAGTAACAGGACAGACCGCCGTCCACCATGAAGATATTACCCGTCAGCCATGCGGAATCATCTGAGGCAAAGAATAAAATGGTGCCAGTCATATCTTCCGGATATCCCACCCGTTTCATAGGAAATAATTTGTTTAGCTTGTCGATTTTGCCGGTGGACTCAAAATGATCCATCATCGGTTGGAGCATAGGTGTCACAATATGGGACGGGCATATGCAGTTCACCCGTACAGAAGGTCCCAGCTCAGCAGCTAAAGCCCTGGTCAGCTGAACCACTCCTCCCTTCATGGCACAATAGGCACTGGAATCTTTGCTGCCTAAGACCCCCAATATCGAAGCAATATTTAATATGCTTCCTCCGCCGCTTTCCTGCATAAGAGGCAGCATGACCTGAGTGACGTTAAAAACGCTTCTCAAGTCGATCTGGTAGATGTAATCAAATTCTTCCAGAGTAGTCTGCAAAAAAGGTTTGCGAATACCCGAGCCGGCGTTGTTAACCAGGATATCCAGGCGGCCCCAGGTTTCCTTGACCTTCTCCCGCATGCTGATCAGATCTTCGGTTTTGGTTACATCACCAGGAAAAGCCAGAGCAATGCCTCCTGCAGCTTCTATTTCCGCAGCCGTTTCTTCCAACGGCTGCGACCGGCGTCCGTTGATCAGTACTTTTGCTCCTTCAGCTGCCATAGCAATAGCCGCTGCTTTTCCGATCCCGGTTCCACCACCGGTTATAATTGCTACTTTCCCTTCTAATTTCATAGTTGATCCCCCTCTTCTATTATTTTAATGACTAGCCATTTAAAATAATCTCGGCATTTGGATTTCCGGTTCAAGGTTTGTGGTTCTTTCTCCGGCATCAGGAAAATTAATATTATTTATAAACAAGTCCTGAAAATTTTCATGGTTAGCTAATTCTACATAACGGAGCTTGTTTTGCCATGTATTGGCTTCGGCCAGGGCAGCATCAGACAATAAGGCTTTCAACGCTCCTTCCGCTGCGGCATTGCCTATATTAACTATCTTTTCCCGGCTTACAGGCGGGATAAGGCCAACCTCCAAGCAGCTTTCCGCCTGCAGGACATTGCCAAAAGCTCCGGCCAGATAAACAGCTTCCAGGTCTTTAATATTTATTTCTGCCTGCTGCAGCAGAATATCGATCCCCGTTCTTATAGCAGCTTTTGCCAGCTGTACTTCGCGGATATCCTGCTGCGTGATTATAAATCTGCCGCCGGAATCAGGATCAGTTATTTCCATCTGCATACCATTACCGGTACTTTGCAGTCTTATATTTTCATCAAAACTGCTTGCTTGATTTATGATGCCAAATTCATCGATATATTTTCCCCGGCGCAAAACAGCTATCAGGTCAATAATGCCGGAACCGCAAAGGCCTTTGGTGTTATCGGCACCGATGGTATTGAAACCGATCTTCCCGTCGTTCCTGAAGAAAACCTTGTCAACTGCACCTGGCCCGGCGCGCATACCACTGCTTATTCTGCCGCCTTCAAAAGCCGGACCTGCAGCAGCTGAGGCTGCCCAAAGCTTATTTCCGTTAGCCAGCACGATTTCACCGTTGGTTCCTATGTCAACTAACAAAAACCTTTTAACCTGGGAAGGAGTATTCAATAAGCAAGCAATGGTATCGGCACCAACAAAGCCCCCCACCTGCGGCAAAATGATCAAGGCAGTATCATTTTGGGTTTTGATCCCTGCCAGGGAAGCCTCTAAATTCATGGTATCTATAAACAATCCACAATATGGAGTGGAAGCGAAACCTTTCACACTTAGTCCCAGCAGCAGATGCAGCATAACCGGATTGCCTACTGCAGTTATTTTAAATAAGTCTCTGGCGGTAAGATTACTTTTTTGCAATAAATCGTCGATCAGGCTGTTTATATTATTAATGAGGATCATATGCAGTTCTTCCAGCCCGCCTTCTTTTTCAAGGCAATAACTAACCCGGGATAGGACATCACTGCCATGGACTCTCTGCATGTTGGTTGCTGACGCGGCCTGGATAATATCTCCGTTTTCAAGGTCTGCTAAATAAGCAAACAAACTTGTCGTGCCAATATCTAAAGCGATCCCATATGCACTGCGTTTTTCCCGCCCCACATATTTAACTGCCTGCCGGCCAAAAACCAAAGCCTTTAATTCTATAGCAGGCCTGCCCTCTCTGTCTAATCTGACTAATTCATTGATATTCTGCGGTGTGATCTCGAGGTTAAATCCCGGGAGTGCATTGGCAATCCGTTTTAGAAGGGGGACCGGTTCTGACTTGTCCAGTCCATTTATAAAAAAGGATTCTGTCTTAACCAGGGGCTTGAACTGATATTTTTTGGCTTTTTTCCATGATTTTTCAGACTGGGGAGCATAGTCAAGGTAAACATCCAGCGGTCCCTGTACGGTACAGAAGCATGCAAGCCTGAGTCCCAGTTTCAGTTCCTCAGGCAACAAGAAATCCCTTTCCTGCTGGGTCAATGGGTTTACTTCTCCCTTGACCCGGATCTTGCACTTGCCGCAAATGCCTCGTCCACCGCAAGAACCACCCGGATCCTGATGATTGATTGCAATTACTTCCCGCAGGTTTTTGCCAGGCAGAGACCAGCATACGGTTTTTTGTCCATCAGGGCTAATTAAATTAATTCTGATTTCCTGCATTTCCTCCCCCTCTTTGCCCTGTATAAGTCTATTATATTGATGGCCGGAGTGAATAATTGGTTATTTTATATTATAAGCATTGTAACCCAAAAAAATAAAGGCGGCCTTCAAGCCGCCCAGTTTATCATTCCTATTCTTATTTATTCTCAGCCATTAAAGCAAAAGCAAAAACGAATACCCATATAATCGCTACTGCAAGTGCTAAAAGGGCTCCGTCCCAGTTGCCTTCCTTAATCCCTGCATTGCCCATTGAATATAAAACGTTACATACGATCAGAGCAACACCTGTCAGGATAAAGATAGCCTTTTTTACCGATCCTGATAGTTTAAAACCTTTTGCCCAACCACAAAACTTAATGAAGATATATATTGAAAGCAGTATTGCCCCAATATAAATTAAATTCGTAGTCAAACTTTGTGCTTCTGCAGATCCAAAAACTGCCAACACCTGTTCACCCCCCTCTCTTTTTTCCTGCTTTTATTCTAAACTTTTACCTTGGCGAAAACAAGGAAATCACCCCTCACCCGTTTTTCCTTGTTTACTTTTTTAGTACTTATTCTCTTTCGATATTTTATTTCCTGCTAAAAAAACATTTAATTTTTACTGATCCTGCTGTGAGACTACATAAATCTCCCTCTTTGCATTATATACCTGATAAGCTATAATATGCAGGTAAGTAAATCAAACAGCCGCGGGTATTTTATTACCTGAGGAAAGTCGGAGCTCCGCAGGGCAGGATGCTGGATAACGTCCAGTGGGGGCAACCCCAAGGCTAGTGCCACAGAGATATACCGCCTCTTTTTGAGGTAAGGGTGGAAAGGTGAGGTAAGAGCTCACCAGCATTTAGGCGACTAAATGGCTCGGTAAACCCCATCCGGAGCAAGACCAAATAGGGGAACATGAAGCGGCCCGTTTCGTTCCCGGGTGAGGTCGCTGGAAATGTCAGGCAACTGGCATTCAAGATAGATGGCTGTTTAATACAGAACTCCGCTTATAGATTTGCTTACAATATTGATATTAAAAAGAACCGCCATATGGCGGTTCTTTGCATATCTGAACGCATGGGGTACCTTTCATCAAAAATTTTCAATTTTATTCTTAAATTTAAATATTCCGTATATTACCAAACTATGTTATGATTTAATGCAAATCCTGAAAGGGGTGATCAACAAAATTATAATATCCTGGCTACAAAGATTTGTGTCTCCCTCCCTCCCTAAAAGAGAAATATATATTGAGAGAGGAGTGTAAATATTGCAGGATGTTGTAATCGTAAGTGCATGTCGGACAGCCATCGGTAAATTTATGGGTAGTTTAAAAGATGTTTCTGCTGTTGAGTTAGCTATTACCGCAGGTAAGGGCGCTATTGACCGTGCAGGGATCCCGGCGGATATCATTGATGAAATCGTTATGGGTGAAGTTTTCCCTCATATGCAAGGTTCGCTGCCTGCCCGGCAGGTTGGAATGGCTCTTGGCCTTCCTGTCAGAAGCGGTGCCTGTAACGTGAATCAAAATTGCGCCTCAGGTATGCGTGCTCTGGAAATAGCCTGTAACAACATTATGTTGGAGAAAACCCAGATTGCTTTGGTTGTGGGAACTGAAAGCATGACCAATGCCCCCTATATGTTACCGAAAGCTCGAATGGGATATAGAATGAATCAAGGCACCATCGAAGATGCCATGATCCACGACGGTTTAGTTGATAGTCTGGTACCGGGCCACATGGGGATTACAGCCGAAAATGTGGCTGAAAAATACGGTATTACCCGCGAAGAATGTGATGAACTGGCTCTTATGAGCCATCAACGTGCCACTCGCGCAGTCCAGGACGGAACCTTCCGGCGCGAAATCGTTCCAGTAGAAATCAAAACCAAAAAAGGCTCTACTTTTTTCGAAACTGATGAACACATGATACCTGATGCCAGTTTGGAGAGTATGGCCAAACTTCCTCCTGCTTTTAAAAAAGGCGGTGTAGTTACCGCTGCCAATGCATCCGGTATAAATGATGCTGCAGCAGCAGTGATCGTCATGTCAAAAAGCAAAGCCCTGGAATTAAACCTTAAACCCTTGATGAAAATGATTAATATTTGCGGTGAGGGCGTAGACCCTAAAGTAATGGGGCTGGGACCAGCGGTAGCGATTCCCAAATGTCTTAAACAAGCTGGTTTAAAATTTGAAGATGTTGAATACTGGGAAATCAACGAAGCGTTTGCCGCTCAATTCCTGGGAGTAGGACGTATGCTTAAAGAAGATTTTGGGCTGGAACTGGATATGAATAAATGTAATCTTAATGGTTCCGGTATCGCTCTGGGACATCCGGTTGGTTGTACTGCTCTGCGGATCATAGTTTCGTTGTATTACGAATTGGAAAAGCAGGGCAAAACTTTGGGCGGAGCCTCATTATGTGTTGGCGGCGGGCCAGCCATGGCTTCTTTATGGACCAGAGATATTTAAAGATTATTGATAAAAGAGAAATAGAAAAATCTGATGGATAGTTTGAGGGGGGAGTTGAAAACCAATGGATTTTAGATATTCGGAAGAGCAGGAAATGATCCGTGCTATGGCGCGTGATTTCTCAGATAACGAAATTGCACCTTATGCGCAGCAGTGGGACAAAGACAATAAAATGCCCGATGATATTTTGAAAAAGATGTTCGATTTAGGCTTGCTGACGATTGGTATTCCAGCTGAGTACGGGGGAGCCGGCCTTGATCATGTGTCGCAAAATTTAGTGGTGGAAGAAATAGCTCATGGAGATGCTGGTCTGGCTACATCCATGACGGGAAGCACTCTTTTAGGCCCGGATCCGGTTTACATTGCTGCTACCCACGAGCAGAAAAAGTGGTGGTATGGTATGCAAAACGAAGGGGTAATGAGCGGCTTTTGCCTGACTGAACCCGGAGCCGGCTCAGATGCTGCCAGTCTGGCTACGAAATGTGTCAAAGACGGGAATGACTATATACTTACCGGCAACAAGCAATTTGTTACCAATGGTGGTATTGCTGGTCTTTATACTGTTTTTGCCACAATTGACCGTAAACTTGGTCATAAAGGCATGTGCGCCTTTATGGTGGATCGGAACAGCCCGGGCATCACCATCGGTCCCAAAGAAGACAAGCTGGGAATACGAAGCTGCAATACCACTTCGGTTAGTTTCGAAGAGGTGCGGGTCCCTGCTGCCAACCTTCTCGGCTCTGAAGGTGACGGTTTTAAAATTGCCATGAAAACCCTTGATTTATCCAGAGCATGCGTTGCTGCTATGGCGGTGGGCATAGCTCAAGCAGCTATGGATGCTGCCATCCAATATGCCAAAGAAAGAGTCCAATTTGGCAAACCGATCAGTTCACTGCAGGCCATACAATTTATGTTGGCTGATATGGCTCAAAACATCAGAGCAGCCAGGCTTCTATATTTAGAAGCATCAAGCAATCAGGATAATGGGATTCCTTTTACTGCCATTGCTTCCCTGGCCAAATGTTTTGCCGGCGATACAGCGATGAAAGTGACCACTGATGCTGTTCAGGTGTTTGGCGGTTATGGCTATATTAAAGATTACCCGGTAGAAAAATATTTCCGGGATGCTAAAATCATGCAGATTTTTGAAGGTACTGCTCAGGTACAAAGGTTGGTCATCGCAAAAGACTTACTGAGCGATTAATAGCGATTAGTAATGAACAAGAAAAATGAAGACCTTTCGGTCTTCATTTTTTTTGCTTATGTCATCAGTCTGGTGAATACAAAAGCAATGAGTGCTTTAAACTTAACCAAACACAGTATTGACTTTGCTTTTTGCTTCGCATATAATTTTCATTGTTAATCGCATATCAAAAGGCATTGAATCGGAGTAGTAAGCTGGTGATTAAAGAGAGTTACGGTTGGTGAAAAGTAACAAAAACTGGTTGAACTCGCCGATAAGCTTCCTGAGCGATAAGTAGTTTGGGACGGTAATTCCGTTAAATAAAACAAGCGGACATTTATATGGGGCTATGGCGCAGTTGGGAGCGCGCTTGAATGGCATTCAAGAGGTCGTGGGTTCGAATCCCACTAGCTCCACCATTTTGTCAAACAGGGTGGTACCGCGGGAACTAGCACTCTCGTCCCTACTGGGGATCAGGGTGTTTTTTTATTATAATATAGGAGGCTGTCATGGAACTTAAATACGAACCGAATCGAATTGAACGGAAATGGCAGGAATACTGGGACAAGAATAATTTCTATAAGACTTCGGAAGACCCAAGCAAACCTAAATATTATGCGTTAGAGATGTTTCCCTATCCGTCGGGCAACCTGCACATGGGACATGTGCGCAATTATGCCATTGGTGATGTGATCGCACGTTATAAGGCGATGAACGGTTTTAACGTTTTACATCCCATGGGTTGGGATTCTTTTGGCTTGCCAGCCGAAAATGCAGCGATAAAACACGGCATCCATCCTGCCAAATGGACATTTTCCAATATCGATGCCATGAAACAGCAATTAAAAACACTTGGGATCAGTTACGATTGGGATCGGGAGATAGCAACCTGCCGCCCTGACTATTATAAATTTACCCAATGGATGTTCCTGAAACTCTATGATAATGGTTTGGCTTACAAAAAGTCAGCTGCCGTCAATTGGTGCCCTTCCTGTCAAACCGTACTGGCCAATGAGCAGGTAGTGGAAGGTGCCTGTGAGCGTTGTGAAACCAAAGTTGACAAGAAAAAACTGGAACAATGGTTTTTCAAAATAACCGACTATGCCCAACGGTTGTTGGACGATCTGGAGCAGCTGGAAGGCTGGCCGGACAAAGTAAAGATCATGCAGAGAAACTGGATCGGCCGCAGTGAAGGTTGTCAGTTTTCCATGGCCATCGAAGGCAGCGATGAAATGCTGACGGTTTTCACTACCCGTCCCGATACTGTCTATGGTGTCACTTATATGGTGTTAGCCCCCGAGCACCCACTGGTGTCAGTGATTGCAAAAGGAACTCCCCAGGAAGAAGCGGTAAAGGCCTTTATCAATGAAGTCAAATTCATCAGCGATGTGGACCGTTCCAGTGCGGATTTGGAAAAAACCGGTGTATTCACTGGCGCTTATGCGATAAATCCAATGAATGGTGAGAAAGTTCCGATCTGGATCGCCAATTATGTTTTGATGGATTATGGGACCGGTGCCATTATGGCTGTTCCTGCACATGATCAGCGCGACTTTGAATTTGCCAGGAAATATAACCTCCCTATCCGGCAGGTCATAAAAAGTAATGACCCAACCGATGAAAACAACCAATTGGAAACTGCTTATGCCGGTGATGGTTACATGATCAACAGCGGTGATTTTGATGGTCTGTCAGTAGAAGAAGGCAAACAGAAAATCATTGCCTATATGGAAGCCAATAACATTGGCAGCGCAACTGTCAATTTCCGCCTGCGCGACTGGTTAATTTCGCGGCAAAGATATTGGGGAGCACCGATCCCCATGGTATATTGTCCTGAATGCGGACCGGTTCCGGTTCCTTATGAAGATTTACCCGTACTGCTGCCTGAGGATGTTAATTTCAAAATTACCGGTGAGTCGCCATTAAATTATGTTGAAAGTTTTTACAAAACCAATTGTCCGGTATGTGGCAGTGAAGCACGAAGGGAAACTGACACTATGGATACGTTTGTGTGTTCGTCCTGGTACTTCAACCGCTATTGCAGTCCTGACTTAAAAGATATGCCTTTTGACCCGGACCAGGTTAATTACTGGATGCCGGTGGACCAATATATTGGCGGTGTTGAGCACGCGATCCTGCATTTGATGTATGCCCGGTTTTTCACCAAATTTTTGTATGACATAAAAATGATCAACAGTCTGGAGCCCTTTTCCAATTTACTGACTCAGGGTATGGTGCTTAAAGATGGCTCCAAAATGTCCAAATCCAAAGGCAATGTAGTAAGCCCGGAAGAAATAATTAAGCATTACGGTGCTGATACGGCCAGACTCTTTATTCTATTCGCCTCTCCTCCGGAACGGGATCTGGAGTGGAGTGACCAGGGTGTAGAGGGTTGTTACCGTTTTTTAAACCGGATCTGGCGGCTGGTTCAGGATTATGCCCCTCTATTTGCTGAAGATTCAGAGAGTCTCAATACAGCCTCTTTAAATCCCAGGGATAAAGACCTTTATTACAAGGTTCACGCTACCATAAAAAAAGTAAGCGAGGACATACAGGAACGTTTTAACTTTAACACAGCAATAAGCGCCATCATGGAACTGAGCAATCACTTAAACAGTTATCGGGAGGTTCAGGACAAGAATCCAGCATTGATCAAGCTGGCAATTGATAATTTACTGATCCTGTTAAGTCCGTTTTCGCCGCATATCTGTGAAGAATTATGGCAGCAGACCGGTCATCAGAGCAGCATTTATCTTCAACCATGGCCTCGTTATAATCCGGATGCATTGATACTGGATGAAGTGGAAATGGTAATACAGATAAGCGGCAAGGTGAAAGAGCGAATAAAAGTGCCAATAAATTCTGCTAAAGAGGAATTAGAGCAAATAGCCTTGGATAATCCAAAGATTATGGCATTGACAGATGGCAGGGAAATTGTAAAAATTGTTGTGGTTCCTAACAAATTAATTAATATCGTGATCAAATAATTTGATACCAATCATGTGTTGGTATACACCCCCCGGGGTTGGGCCACTTTGCCGACCTGAAAGTCTGACAATTTTGCCCTCCCCACCCCCCCAACACAAAATTTTTATAGATAAAAAAACCGGCTAGTATTACTAACCGGTTTTTATTTACTCATATTATTCTTATTGTCTTACACCGTTGCGATTTCTATCTGACGGGCATCACCCCATAAATTCTCCAGGTTGTAATATTCTCTTTCCTTCTCGCGAAAGACATGTAATATGATCGATCCATAATCCAGGACTGCCCATACGCCTTCCTGGTGTCCTTCCCTGCGGATCGGAATGATATCATATTCCGCCATCATTGCTTCTACGTAATCCACTATACTTTTGACCTGAATCGTGCTTTTCCCTGAGGCAATAACAAAATAATCAGCGATAATAGTCAATTCACTTACCTGCAGAATCATAACATCCAGTGCTTTTTCATCCAGACAGGCTTCGGCAATAATTTGGACCATTTGTTCATCTTTGAGCAAAAAACACCCTCCTTTTTTATTATTACTGATCTTGCTTATAATTCTTCCTTCTGATTCCGGGTAATTTTTTATACTGTAAGTATTTCTAATCCAACTGCTTCATATCCTTCTCAATTCTTCCTACGTATTACGTGACTTTTCCCAACTGTAAAAAATGATTCCTGGCAGCAATCGTCTGGGGATGAATGATCCTTTTTTGCCGCAGACAATATGCGAGGGTCGAGTCCAAAGCTGCAATCATAGCCTGGTTAAGGTCATGCCGGCAAAGGCTTCTTAATTCTTCGACTCCGGAAAAATTACGATCGGGTTCGATCATATCCGCCAGGAAAATGATTTTTTCCAATTTGTTCATGAAAGGCCGGCCCAGGGTATGATAATAAACAGCATCCAGTATTTGTTCATCATCAATTCCCATTTCCTTTTTTATTAGTATTGCCCCTACCGGAGCATGCAGCAGAAAAGGCACTTGCCTGTATACCTCTTCCTCCAGCAAACCGTTTTCATCTGCAATTGCCAAAAGTTCTGTCTCCGTCTTTTCCTTGGCATAATCATGTAGTATACCTGCCAAACTCGCTTTCGCCGGGTCCTCTTCAAACAATACCGCCATTCTTTCAGCTGTCTGTGCCACCTGGCAAACATGCCTGAACAAGTGAGATGATAATCGTTCTTCCACTTTATCTAAAATATCTTTACTGCTCATTTTTTCCGTCTCCCTGTATACGATACAAATCATGCTCCCTGATATACTGTTCCACCTCTGGCGGCACAAGATATTTAATGGTTTTTCCCTGCCTGACCCGGCTTCTTATATCAGTAGAAGAGTACTCAAACCCGGGTATCTCCAGGTAAAACAAGTTTTCCCACAAGGTCTTTGGCACCTTCTCATACTGGGGATGATTTTTTTCCAGTTTGTAACCAGGGCGGGTCACCAGAATAAACTTGCACAAACTGCATAAAGCATCGGCATCTTTCCAGGTATGAATCGTAAAAAGGTTATCCGAGCCCATAATGAAATAAATATCCTGCTGCGGCCTATGTTCAAGCAGGTATCTGATGGTATCGATGGTAAAGGAATGCCCGGGGCGGCTTAATTCCAGTGTCGATACCTCAAGAAAAGGATTGCCGGCAACAGCCAGTTTCAGCATCTGGTGCCGATGATCCTGATCCAGAATCGATGCTTCCCTTTTATGAGGAGGACGAGCGGACAACATCAAGAGAACTTTGGATAAATGAAACTCACTGCGGGCAAATTCTGCTGCCATTAAATGACCATAGTGGACCGGATCAAAAGTACCGCCCAGGATCCCTATCGCTTGCCGCAAGATGAAAGCCCACCTTTACATAATGCTTAGTCAAATAAAACTCATATAAATTGTACTATAGTGGCAAAAAAATGCCAAATCCGAATAAATCTATGAATCCGCAGGCGGAAGTAGTTTATAGCAAGGATATTTTCCCTTGCAGGCAAGTGAAAGACCTTGGTTTTTTATCCTTTAAACCCTCAGACAAAACCTCTATAATATAAAGGACTTGTTAAGGAGCACATTACTGCCATGGAAAAAACCATAACCATGATTTTTCATAATCTTGGCCTCAGGAGCTATATCGAAGTGGATTTGTGCCGTGAATGTCCCCGGGAAGATGATAAAGGGTGCTGCGGATACTATTCTCCGGTTTTTTATCCCTGTGATTTTGCTTATCTGCTGGAAAACCATACTGATCTGCTGGATCACATTTTGCATTTGCCCGGTTTAACCATTTTGGATTATTCGATCACGGTCAACAACACCCCTGAAGGAAATTCCTATCGCTGTCGGTTTCATAGCAAAGCAGGCGGCTGTAAACTGCAGCAGCTGCAACGTGAATCGATCTGCCGGCATTTTGTCTGCCCCGGGATCGATTGGGAAAAAGAAGAAAGTTTGCAGCCCTGGAAAGAATTTTTTATCAGTCTGGCTGATTATGAAAATAAAATTAACCTAACCATAGGAGAAAAGCTGGCAGAGAAGGGTTTGACTTTGCGGGATACCAATCATCACCAGCAGTTCTTTGAGCAACTGCTGATACTTTTCAAAAAAGAAACCGCAATAAAGCCAGATTTCTTTGCCGCACTTCCGTTAACGGAAGAAGTCAAACTCAAAAGAACACTGACATTCAAGGCTGACTGGCCTTTATGAGAATTCAATCATTTATGGAGGGGAAGTAAGATGAATTGGAACAGGAACCAGAATATTTATGATAATGTTCTGGAATCGATCGGCCTGACTCCTTTGATCAGGCTGAAAAAGATAAGCCAGAACTGCCAGGCAGATATTTGCGTAAAATTGGAGTATACGAATCCCAGCGGCAGCCTGAAAGACCGGGTGGTCTATGCGATCGTGGAAAAAGCGGAACAAAGAGGAGACCTGAAACCAGGCATGACTTTACTGGAAGGGACGACTGGCAATACAGGTATTGCCACTGCTATGGTAGGCGCAGCCATGGGGTATCCGGTTATAATCGTAATGCCGGAGGGAATGACTGAAGAACGGAAGAAAACCATCCAGGCCTATGGTGCCAGACTGGTACTAACGCCTGGTGCCGAGACGGACGTGGATCTGGTGTTGGAGGAAGTTGAGAGACTGAAAGCGGAATATGGAGATAAAATATTTGAAATAGGGCAATTTGAAAGGCAGGAAAACCTGCAGGCGCATATTGAAAATACCGCTCCGGAAATATGGGAGCAAACCGGCGGTCATCTTGACGCTTTTATAATGTGCCAGGGAACCGGCGGCACGGTGACCGGCACGGCTAAATACCTTAAGGAAAAGAATCCGGCGATCAAAATATTTATCTCGGAACCAGCAGAATCCCCAATTTTGGCTCATGGGAAAATCGGGGGGCATAAAATTCAAGGCATCGCTGACGGGCTGATCCCGCCTATTTTAGATCTGGATTATATCGATGGTATGATTTTGGTTTCCTCGGAAGAATCCATCAAAACCGCTCAGGAAATCACCAAAAAGGAAGGTATATTCTGCGGTATTTCTTCGGGATGCAATGTTGCCGCAGCCTTAAAACTGGCGCGCAAATATCCTCAATTAGAAAGGATCGTTACCATTGTCAATGATAACGGGCTTCGCTATCTTTCCACAGAATTATGCGGCAGTACTGTCAACCGCATCCCTTTGGACCGGGAATATATCTTAAGCCCTGAAAACCAGGCAAAACTAAAGGGTTATCAATTTGAAATCATTGAGTAATTCTCATCCCAATAGATATTTATAAAAGGGTACCATCCAACGGGCGGTACCCATAATTTACATCAATTGGAACAACATTATGAATGCACTTCGAGTAAAGCCGCATTTTCAGCAATACATACTTTTAGCCAAACCAGGTTTGATCGTAATCAGCGGATCTGCCCGTCACCATAGATTATAAATTTAGTGGTGGTAAGTTCCCGCAGGCCCATAGGACCGCGTGCATGCAGTTTTTGCGTGCTGATTCCCATTTCAGCTCCGAAACCAAATTCGTTTCCATCTGTAAAGCGGGTGGAGGCATTGGCATAGACTGCCGCCGCATCGACTGCGTTCATAAAGCGGCGTACATTGGTATAGTTTTCACTGACAATGGCTTCACTGTGTCCCGTTCCATGTGTATTGATATGTTCAATGGCTTCGTCCAAATCTTTCACTATTTTAACGGCAATGATCAGATCCAGATATTCTTCATCCCAGTCCGATTCGGCAGCAGCTTTTATCCAGGGTACGATTTCCCTGGTTGCCTGACAGCCCCGAATTTCTACTCCTGCTTCTCGTAACTCTTCAGCTATCAAGGGCATAAATTTTGTTGCTGCTGCCTTATGGACCAGCAAATTTTCAATGGCATTACATACTGAAGGCCTCTGCACTTTGGCATTGATCACGATCCTCCGGGCTTTACTCAAATCGGCAAACTCATCAACATAAACATGACAGTTGCCCATCCCGGTCATGATATATGGAACAGAGGCATGCGCCATAACAGTTTTCTTAAGCCCTGCTCCCCCCCGGGGGATCAGGCAATCGATATAATCATTCATTTTCATCATTTGTATTACCAACTGTCGGTCAGGGCTGTCCACCAGTTGAATAGCCCCGGCAGGTAAACCGGATGTCATAGCCGCTTCAGCAATGACGCGGGCGATAACACGATTGGAATTTAATGCTTCTTCCCCGCCTCTGAGTAAAATGGCATTGCCGGATTTTAAGCATAGACCAGCCGCATCCGCAGTAACATTTGGCCTTGATTCATATATGATCCCTATTACGCCGATTGGCGTCCTTACCCTGCCTACTTCCAGGCCATTGGGACGGCGGTTTATCTCCAGTACTTCGCCGATGGGGTCCGGCAGAAGACTTATTTCCCGTAATCCTTCCGCCATGCCGGTGATCCGTCCTTTATCCAAAGTCAGCCTTTCCAGCAAAGCCGAGGTCAAACCCATTTCCTGCCCGGCCTGCAAGTCAATACGGTTGGCAGCGATGATTTCATCAGCGGCTTTTTCCAGATCATCTGCCATCCTTAAAAGAGCGTTATTTTTTTGTCTGGTATCTGCTACAGCTAATATTCTGGCGGCTTGCCTGGCCAGTTTACCCTGCTCCATCAAATATTTCTGCCCGCCGTCACTCATCTTTAAAATCTCTCCCCTGCTAGTTTTTACTTTACCCAAAGGTTATTCCGATGGATCACTTCATCGTAATCTTTAGTCATCAATATTTTCGCAATGTCTGCCGATTTGCGGCCGGCAATCAGCTTGATCTCCTCGGAACTGTAATTGACCATACCCCGGGCGATCTCATGTCCTTGAGACGTAATCACTGACACCACATCACCCCGGCCAAATTCCTCTTCAACTTCTATGATTCCGGAGGGAAGCAAGCTCTTGCCTCTTTTGACCAGGGCTGTTAATGCCCCGTCATCAATGATCAATCTGCCGTGGGTCACTGAACCAAAAGCGATCCAGCGTTTGCGCGCCTGCATTTTTTCCTCCCGCGGTATGAACAAAGTACCAATATTATTTCCATTTACGATTTGCCGGATTACATTATCGATATTATTATTGGCTATCACCATGGGGACACCTGCTGCCATACACATGCCTGCAGCTTTCAGTTTGGTGGCCATACCACCGCTGGAGAAACTGCTTCCTTTGGTTCCGGCACTGTTTTCCATTTCAGCAGTTATTTCGGTAACCTGGTTATGCAAAACCGCTTTGCTGTTAAGCCGCGGATCACTATCATAAAGACCGTCAACATCTGAAAGAATAATCAGCAGGTCAGCGTCAGCTATTCCTGCCACCAAAGCTGACAAGGTATCATTATCACCGAATTTGATCTCCTCTATTACCACCGTGTCATTTTCATTGATAATAGGAATAACCTGCATGGCAAGAATCGCCAGCAAGGCATTGGTGGCGTTGAGGTAACGTATTCTTTCCATAAAGTCATCACGGGTGAGCAATACCTGGGCTACAATCTTGCCATATTCAGCAAATAATTTCTCATACATATGTAAAAGCGCGCCCTGCCCTATTGCCGCCAGGGCCTGTTTGTCAGGTATGGTTCGCGGTGCTGCCTTGATCCCCATTCTTTCCGCACCGACTCCGATCGCACCTGAACTGACCAGAATCACTTCTTTGCCGGCATTATGCAGATCAGCTAATTCCCTCACCAGTTTTTCCATCCGGTCAAGATTCAGCTTGCCATTGGGATAAGTTAAAGTACTGGTCCCTACTTTGATCACGATTCGTTGACTTTGGGGCAAATCTTTGCGAGTTACCATCCCAACCACCTCGATTTATCTATTCACTGTATTCAAATTCCAGATTTTTTATTCTAACTGTCTGACCCGCCTGAATCCCCTGCTGACGTAAAGCATCTTCCAAACCCATGCGGTTTATGATCCTTTGAAAACGTTCCAATCCCTCATCAGTGTCAAAGTTGGTCATAGCCGCAAGTTTTTCTATTCTCTTACCGCTGACTTCGAAAACGCCATCTATATTTTCTATCACGAAAGCAGGTTCGTCATGAAACTTGCGCAAGACCACCTCATCTCCAGCTACCGTTTCTTCCATTGGTATGCTGGATAACAGCTGATAGGCTCTGGCCATCAATTCTTGCGTTCCTTTTCCGGTGGCAGCGGAAATCATCATTAAATGATCGCCGAATTTCTCTTGCAGTTTGGCGATATTATTCCGGGCTTCAGGTAAGTCCATTTTATTGGCAGCGATCAAATAAGGTTTGCTGGCCAGACTGGGATGGAATTTTTCCAATTCCCTTCGCAGCGTATGATAGTCATCCAGTACATCGCGGTTTTCAGTCTGGGCTGTGTCCAGAACAAAGATCAATACCCTGGTTCTTTCAATATGTCGTAAAAAGCGATGTCCCAACCCTGCACCTTCATGTGCTCCCTCAATGAGTCCCGGGATGTCAGCCAATACAAATGATTCTCCGCTGTTTAACCTGACCACTCCTAAGTTTGGCACCAATGTTGTAAAAGGATAATCCGCTATTTTGGGTTTGGCTGCGGAAACTTTGGAGATCAAAGTTGATTTGCCTGCATTGGGATAACCGACCAGTCCAATATCAGCCAGAAGTTTTAATTCCAGCCTGATCCATCTTTCTTCGCCCGGTTCTCCATTTTCCGCAAGGGAAGGTGCCTTATTAATGGCCGTCGCAAAGCGGGCATTGCCTCTGCCGCCTCTTCCTCCTTTGGCAACAACCACTTGCTGTCCATGTCTGGTCAGGTCAGCAATGACCTCGTCAGTATCGTCATCTTTGATGACCGTACCTGGCGGTACCAGAATGATGGTATCTTCGCCGCCGGCACCATGCATGTTTTTTCCCTGACCGTGGCTCCCGCGTTTCCCTTTAAAGTGGCGCCGGTATTTAAAGTCCATTAAAGTACTTAGTCCTTCATCAGCTTTAATAACAATGCTGCCGCCGCGCCCCCCGTCGCCTCCGGAAGGCCCCCCCATGGGGACATACTTTTCACGCCGGAAAGCAACGACCCCGTTGCCTCCGTCTCCGGCTTTTACATTTATTTTGGCATAATCAACAAACATGTTCTCACTTCCTGATCAATAAACGCTGAGGCTCACCTGCAAAATCTTCTGTAAAGTAATCGATATAGATATCTTGTTCCAAAGTGGTGCCGATTACAACTTCCACTGTCAATTCAGCGGCTGGTTTTTTTTCTTTCAATTGTATTAATGTATGTAAAGGTTCATTGGCCCGCATCAATGGTTCCACAGAAGCTATATCGATCTTTTGATAGATCAGTTTTATATCATAATCATACGCCGTAAGCATCTGTTCATACAAATAGAGGGCGGTTTCACCTTCAGACGCTTCAAAAACCACACGTTCGGTTCTGGCATTCAAGATTAGTTTATCCACATACTGCCGGACTTTTTCAGGATGATTCAACTCCAGGTATCCGCTAATGACTTGCAGATGATTGCCAAAATCATGTCTCATTTTTCTGAGCAGCGCGACTGTTCTATCAGCGTCCATTTTGATCCCCCCATTTTTTCCCTAATATAACAAAAACCCCTGAAAATTTCCAGGGGTCAGTTAAATCATATCTTTGGTCTACATAACAGCGTTTTCTTCTACCGCGTAAACACTTACCTGTTTCTTATCCTTGCCCTTTCTTTCATACTTTACCTTGCCGTCAATTACTGCAAATAAAGTATCATCTCCGCCAATCATGACATTATTGCCGGGATGGATCTTGGTCCCTCTCTGCCTGACCAGTATGTTGCCTGCCCTGACGACCTGACCATCATATTTTTTAACGCCCAGTCTCTTAGACTCGCTGTCTCTTCCGTTTCTGGAACTACCAACACCTTTTTTATGAGCCATGTCTGCACCTCCTGATTTCCTTCATTCTATCCAAGACTAACAAATCAGCCTTCTATTTTCTCGATCTTAATTTTCGTAAAGGGTTGCCGGTGTCCTTGTTTTTTGTGATAATTCTTTCTTTTCTTATATTTGTAAACCACAACTTTCTTTTCCCGGCCCTGTTCTATTACTTCAGCGATCACTTTCGCCTCACTAACATTAGGATCCCCTACTTTTACATTGCCTTCCCCATCGGTAAGAAAAAGGATATTTTCAAAGGTGATCTTGTCTCCCACTTCAGCTTCCAGCTTCTCCACCTTAAGTATATTTCCTTCACTTACTTTGTACTGTTTTCCGCCAGTTTTCATTACTGCATACATTTTATGCACCTCCACAAATTCAGACTCGCCAGTATCCAGGTAGGCTTGCTGCCATTTATAACCCGAACTGTGCGGTTACAAAGTGTGCGACCACATATGAAATTAACACAAATCATCCAGCAAGTCAAGAAACATTATACAGCAGCTATCTTACACAGATGGTGAAAAATCATTTTTCATAATACCTGATCCACCCCGGTCCCTTTTCCACCTCGGTGCTTAAAGATGTCCCGGGTTTGAGATCATATTTAAGCGCCCCGGAGGGACAAGCATCAATGGTTTTCATAATACTAACCACATCGGCTCCATTGATATTTACCCAGGGGGTTTTCTCCGGTGCAAATACCCGGGAAAGACTGACGAAGCAATTGGTATCATGGGTACACTGATCCGGGTTCCAATAGACAATGATGTCATCATTCTCATATTTGCGCTTATACTTTTCTTCACTGAAGCAGTAAGGGTTAAGCGGATTTACCTCCCGCTGGTAAGTGAGCACCGCTTCCAGGTTTTCACCCGGATTTGATACTGCCTGGGCAAATGCAAGCCCAAACTTTCTGGCTTGATCCAATTGGTCATCGTCAGGGTTGAACTGGGTCCTGAACCCAGGTAAGATCCTCATCCGCAGCATACGCATCCGCTGGATCACATTGGGTACCGCTTCCCCGCTCCATCCATAGGAGCCGAAGGCGGAGGCAACGATTCCATTGGTATCAACCGGAGACAATGCCCCCAGTAAATCCCAAACTGGTTTTACTGCATCCTTGTTGATGGTCGGCGAACCAATCAACAGGCCGGTACAATTATGAACCGCTTCCAGCACTTCTGACAGCGGCACCTGGGTCAGGTCAAAGTCTTCAACCGTAAACTCCCCTTCTGTTTCCAGGCCGGTTTTTACAGCGTTCTTAATTTTTTCCGTGTAGCCATAGGCACTGGCATAAGCGATCACGATCCTTGGCTTATCCTCGGTTTTTGGTTTGAATGTCCAGTTATGATACAGCTCGATATAATAATCCGGGTTTTCTCTTAAAATCGGTCCGTGGGACGGACAGATCATCTTTAGCGGCAAAGCTTTCACGCGCTTCAAGGCGTTCCAGATATACTTCTTGAAATGCCCCATGATCATATCATAATATTCCTTGAATTCAGGCAGGAAATCACCGTCGATCAGATCATTGAACCATCGTTCATCGGAATAGTGACTGCCAAAGGTATCACAGCTGAAAAGGATCCCCTCTTCTTCCAGATAACTATAGAATGTTTCCGGCCAATGCAGCAACGGGGCCCCGATAAACCGTAATGTTTTCCCTCCCAGATCCAATTCACCGTCATGGGCCACAAATTTTACTTTAAAATCCCGGTTGACGATTTTTTTCAGAAATGTATAGGCAGTATAATTGGTTACGATGGTAAGCTCCGGAACCAGATCCAACAGCATTCGGATTGAACCGGCATGATCCGGTTCCGCATGCTGGATCACCAGGTAATCAATCTCCTGCAGATCAACCACTTTCGCCAGATTATCGGCAAATTCCCCGAAAAACTCTGCTTTTACCGTATCGATAACCGCTGTATGATCGGTCCCCCTGATCAGATAAGCATTGTAACTGGTACCATGGGTCAGCTCCATGACCACATCAAACAGTTTCAGGTGCGGGTCCTGAACTCCTACCCCAAAGACTTCAGGAACGATTTCAATCACTGACATTCTCTCTCCCCCCATTCGGAAAGTATTTATTGATCGGCTGTATAGATATTGTATTCGCCCACTGGCATTTCATTATTCTCCTGCAGCCTGATTTCTTTATTGGTTTTTTTGCGAATATAATTTAAATTGTTCTCGTCGTTTTGCAGGTACTGAAGAAATTCGGGATGCGCCTCACAAACCAGCAGCGGATTTTCCACATAACCTAAATTTGACAGTTTCCTCTTCACTTCACAGGCCAGAGCGAAAAGGTTGATCGTCCGTCCCCGCCCATGACAATGCTGACATTCATCAGTGAAGAATTCTGATACTCCATAGCGGGATTTTTTGCGGGTCATTTCTAAAAACCCCAATCCGGTCATACCCACAATCCTGGTATGGGCTTTGTCTTTTTCCATTTCTTTTTTAAAGGTACTGATCACCTTTTCCTGATTTTGCTTGTCCCTCATATCCACAAAATCAATGAGAACGATACCGCCGATACTTCTCAAGCGCAATTGGCGGGGTATTTCCACGGCTGCTTCCAAATTTAGTTTGAAAACCGTATCTTCAAAATTATCAATACCCGTATACTTGCCGCTGTTTACATCGATAACAGTCATGGCCTCCGCAACATCAAAAATCAGATATCCCCCGTTTTTCAGCCATACTTTACGCCTGAGAGAACGTTTAATATCTTTTTCCAGACTATATTTTTCAAAGAGATCGCCTTCATCATATTGAACTGTGAAACCGTAGTTAACATTTCTGCTGCTCATATAGCTGGTAATTTTGTCTTTTAAACGCATATTGTTGATGATCACCCTGGAAGTATCAGCATCCAAATAATCACGCAAGGTTCTTTCCAGAACGTCAATATCTTCATAAATCAGGCTGGGCGCTTTGCTTACTTTGTATCTGTGCATGATTTCTTCCCAGGTCCTAAGCAATTCATTTAACTCAGCAATAATTTCACTGTCTTCCGCTTCCAGACAGGCAGTACGTAAAATAATACCTACATTGGAAGGACGGTTATTTTCCATTAGTTCCCGCAAACTGTTACGCCGTATATCATCAATAATTTTTCTGGAGATGGATACTTCATTCTGATAAGGTAATAAAACCAGTAAATGTCCTGGAATCGATACATTGCCCGTAACCCGGGCCCCTTTTTCTGAAAATGCCTCTTTTTTTACCTGCACAAGGATATCCTGTCCGGTCTTAAGCAATTGCAAGGCATTTGTCCCTTTTTTGACACCCGGGATTACAATATCTCCGGCATAAATGAAAGCATTTTTTTGCAGCCCAATATCGATAAAAGCGCATGACAATCCCGGCAGAATATCTTTAACCCTGCCTTTATAAATATTGCCTATATTCTCGTTTTCATCAGCCCAGAATACTTCTGCCAGTCTGCCATCTTCAACAATCGCTACCCGGGATTCCCAGGGGTATACTTCCGCTATTAACTCTCTTACCAACTAAATCACCTTTTCCAGAGGAGTCATATAATCTTCCATGATCTTTACATAATTTGCCTGGCGATAAATATCCGTGATATTTCTTTCTTCGATACCGGCCTCCAAAAGCAGATCCTTAAGTTCATCAAACCTTATATTAACCGGCTCGCCAATTGCTACTGTCAAATTTATGATAACAGAATCTTCCTGCCCTTTCACCTCAATTTTATAGATGCCTGCTTTTAAGTCTTTGACAACATCCTTTTTTTTGCCGCGGCTTTTAACTTCCAAATTGGGTTTTTGCATTAAATGCTCCATCCGCTGGATTATCTCTGTCAGGGGGACTCCCTGAATAATGAAAGCATAACAAGCAGCATTAATGGTTTTCATTAAAGCCGGTTCATGGCTGTCAATTTCCCGGGCCTGTTTTACTCTGATATAAGGGGGTAATACCGCATTTAATTGCATCACAAACCATTCGGGAGCAACCCTCTTCGCCAATTCCAGGTCAAAATACTCGTTTTGGCCCCACAAGCCTACCGGCAAAACCGTACCCATGGATAGTTTAATATGGGGGTTGAAACCTTCACTGAGGGCATACGGAATTTCAGCCCGACGCAAAGCTCTTTCCATCATGTGCATCATATCCAGGTTAGCCAGAAACTTTAACTCCGGGCCTGCGTAATACTCGCATCTGATCTTCATTGCTCCGCCCCCTCAATTTCCATGCCGATGCCGAATTCTGAACAAATTCCGCAATCATTGCAGCCATCTTGCCGGCAGTCTAAAGTCGCCTTTTCCTGCCTGGCCATTTCATATTCCTGCCACAAGAAGTCTTTACTAATGCCCGTATCGATAAAATCCCAGGGAAATGCTTCCTCTCTGCCTCTGGCCCTGCAGGTATAAAATTCCGGATCGATCCCGCTATCCGCCAATGCTTTAAGCCATTTGTCAAACTGAAAATATTCTGTCCACCCGTCAAATTTGCATCCATATTGCCAGGCTTTAAGAATAGCCGGTATCAGACGCCGATCTCCCCGGGCGATCACCCCTTCCATAAAAGATGTGGCGCTGTCATGAAAATCCAGCTTTATGCTTTTGTCTTTCCCTTTGGCCTTTAGCAGGTATTGCTTTTTATTTTCAAATTCCTCCACACTATTCTGCCGGTGCCACTGAAAGGGCGTGTGCGCTTTTGGTACATAATTGGCGATACCGGCCTTAATTTCTACCGGTCGCCTGGAATAACGGTTTCCTACCGATTTTACTTCTTTCAGCAAGCGTATAATACCTGTCAGATCCTCTTCCTCTTCATAAGGCAGGCCGAACATGAAATAGAGCTTTACCGCATTCCACCCTGACTTGAAAGCAGCCTGGACCGCCTCGATCAGTTGTTCTTCCGTAACATTTTTATTGATTATATTGCGCATCCTTTGGGTTCCGGCTTCCGGCGCCAAAGTCAAGGTAGTCTTACGTACCTTTTGCACTTCATTGGCTAAATCTATTGAGAAGGCATCAACCCGCAGTGAAGGCAGGGAGACGCCTATCCCGCAGGTTCCATAATCTTCAACCAGGCCTTTGACCAATGGCTTTATCCCCGAATAATCCAGAGAACTTAATGAAGATAAGGAGATTTCCTCGTAGCCGCTGCTTTTGATCTGCTCTTCCGCTTGCCGCCGCAAGGTGGCTACTTTTTTTTCCCGGGCCGGCCGGTATACGATCCCCGCATGGCAAAAGCGGCACCCCCGCTGACATCCCCGCATAACTTCCAGTACCGCACGATCATGGATAATATTCATATAGGGTACAATAGGGCGGGCAGGAAAATAGGCCTGGTCAAAATCAGTGATCACCCGCTTTCGAATGCGCTCAGGAAGACCGGCCCGGAGGGGTACTAATTCCTTAAATGTTCCATTTTCCATATATTCCGCCCGGTAAAAAGCAGGAATGTACACTCCCGGGATTTTTGCCATGGCGAGTAACCGCTCGCTCCTTGGCAGGTCCCGGGTAGCAAAGCATAAATCAAGATACTCCGGCAGGACTTCTTCCCCGTCACCGATTAAAAAAGCATCAAAAAAATCCGCAAATGGTTCCGGGTTAAAGGCGACCGGTCCTCCCGCGATTACAAAAGGATCGTTTTCGGCCCGGTCTTTGGAACATACAGGGATCTGCGCCATATCCAGCATATTGATACAATTGGTAATGGATAATTCATATTGCAGGGAGAATCCGACCACATCAAAATCACCCAATGGTTTAAAGCTTTCCAGGGAATAAAGCGGCAGCCGGTTTTGGCGCAGCAAGCTTTCCATATCCGGCCAGGGGGCATAACTTCTTTCCAATAGATGCCCGGTGGTTTCATTTACCAGCCCATATAATATTTTGCTTCCCACATGGGACATCCCCACTTCATAAACATCAGGAAAAGCCAGCACCATTTTGCATTTGCTTTCTGCCCATGTTTTGGTGGTCATATTGAGCTCGTTACCTGTATATCTGACCGGTTTGGCTACCAAAGGCAATATATCCCGAAAAAGCTTGTCTTTCATCTTTCCCTCCGCATATTTAAACTAAAATCTTAGTTACTCAAGTACTATATATATTACCACAAATGATTTCGCTTAAACTTAGCGAATCGATGAAGACAGGCATTCATTTGCCTTGGTGGCCGGGCCGCGCTCCAGCAGCTGCTCGATGAGTTCAGCCTCACTCAGGATACCTAAAACCCCATGGTTTTGATCGATAACCACCACCAGAGTATAATGAGATGGCATGGTTCCGACCAGGATCTTTTTGATTTTGGTCTCCGGTGAACAAACCATCTGCCGGGCAGGCAAAAATCCTTTATTGGATAACTCACTTTTCTTCTTTACCAAAAACCGCATAAAAGAATACATCAGCAGTTTTCCTTCCTGACGGGCAGACCAGAACAGCAAGATGCCGATCAGGATCAGATTAGCACCGCTGAAATAATAATAGGTCAGATAAATCCCTCCTGCCAGCATAAGTACCCCGGCTATTTCGCCAACGAGTGCAGTTAATTTGGTAGCTTTTTTAAACCCGATGGACTGCGAAAGAACAGCTCTTAAGACCCGGCCTCCGTCCAGTGGAAGGAATGGCAGTAAATTAAAGAGCCCCAGTGCAACATTTAACTTGATCAACAGGCCGAGATATTCAGAGGCAGGAGCAAGGGGCAGAAAATAAAAAAGCGCTGCGATGGTCAGCGAACATAAAGGTCCTGCTATTGCGGTATAAATTTCATTGGCCGGATCCAGGCCATGAAAACTTTCTATTTTAGCCTGCCCCCCAAAGGGAAACATCTCAATTTCCACGACTTTAATACCCAGCAATAGTCCAATGATGGTATGGGCAAGTTCATGAATGATGACCGAAGCAAATATAATGATGATTTCAGGAAGCAAGCCAAAGAATCCATAGACCACAGCTATGAGGAGAAAAAACAGATTGACCTTTATATCGATACCGGCGATCCGTGCGAATCTCATTTTTGCGCATTGATCAAATTATGTGGATTTAAGGGTCCATCATCATTCCTTATTTCAAGGTACAACATATTTCCGCTTTTCCCCAGGACAGAATTGCTATTGACCTGGGAATTCTCTTCCGCTAATACTTCCTTGAGCCCGCCATATAATGAATAGAATGTCTCATTATGTTTGATCAGGACAGTACGCCCTTCCTCATTACGGCCGATTTCCTGAACTTCCCCGGCCATGATCGGTTTGACGGCCGTATTATTCTGGACTTTCAGGTTCACACCCGGCAGGAATTCCTGTCTTCCATGCTCCTCATTATAATACCAGCCGTAATTACGGACTATCTCTGAAAACTCACAAGGGATCTGCAGGGAAGCAGAACTTGAAGCAGGAATGGATTCATTTGCATCAGGGCTCATGTTTTCAATAAAAAGGCTAAGGCTATTATTAAAACCATAATCTTTAAGCACATACCGGACAGCAGGTTCTACAACTTTCTTGCTGACCGGACTGCTTTCCATCGCGATTCCCACTGCAAAAACGATTATGATCACAGCCAGCATCCTGATTCTGAAGCTTCCTAACATGTCCATCACCTCAGTATTTAAGAATATTTTTTGAAGTTTTATAACATTATTAATTATATATATATGGATCAAAGATAATTTATGTTTAAAAGCGGGATTTTTTACAGATCAATAGACCAAATAACTTTTGTATTTGAAATTCTAATCATGTAATATATTAATATAAAAAACTTATTCAGGAGGGCTAACAAATGAAAACAAGGATCACAGAGTTATTCGGCATCGAGTATCCTATTATCTGCGGCGGAATGTTATGGCTGGCAGTACCTGAATTATGTGCGGCAATTTCAAATGCAGGCGGCTTAGGCAACATAACAGCATGCAATTATGATTCCGGAGAAGACTTAAGGGCTGCAATCCAGCAAACACGTCAGTTGACCAGTAAACCCATCGGCGTAAACATTACTCTAATGCCTTCCATGCGTTTCACTGAAGAAATTTATGACGATTTCTTTAAGGTATGTGCAGAAGAAAAAATCGAAGTCATAGAAGTTTCCGGCAAACCAGCAATAAAATATCTGGACATGCTCCATAAAGCCGGTGTAAAAGTCATGCATAAAGTCGGTGCCGTCAGACATGCAAAAAACATTGAGCGGTTTGGTTACGATGCAGTGATCGCAGCCGGTATTGAAGAAGGCGGTCATCCTTTAAATGATGATGTTACCACCATGGTCCTGCTGCCTCGTATAGTTGAGAGTGTAAATATCCCCGTCATTTCCACCGGAGGCATTGTTGACGGACGCAGTCTGGCAGCCGCACTTTCACTGGGGGCCGAAGGCGTTTTAATGGCGACCCGTTTCATCGCTACCAAAGAGTGTGCAGTTCACCCCAATATCTGGCAGGAACTTATCGACCGCCAGGAAAATGACACTACATTGATCTGCAAATCAGTAGGACTGCAGGGACGCGCTCTAAAAAATGACCTTACCCGCCAGGTACTGGAGATCGAAGAAAAGGGAGCAGATCTGGGGCAAATCATTCCTCTGCTTTCAGGGCAGAAGTCTAAACAAGCATGGGTTGAAGGCGATGTAAATGCTGCTGCTTTAATGGTTGGCCAATCCATCGGCTTGATCAAAGAAGTAACCACCTGCGCTGAATTGATCCAATCCATGGTGAAAGATGCGGAAGCTATTTTAACCGAAAAACTCGCTTGCTTTAAATAAGTGCTGCCGAGTCTTAAATGCAATAGATGAGTGATTACAGCCACTCGTGAACATTCTCCCGGGTGGCTGATTATCTTTGCTTTAAAAGATCAGGCCTTTTCCACGGACATTGATACTTAATATTATGCCAACCGCAATCAAATTCGCCATCATGGCACTTCCGCCGTAACTTACAAAGGGCAGCGGGATCCCGGTAATAGGCATTAAACCGATGGACATGCCGATATTTTCAAAAATATGAAATAGCCACATGGCTAATATACCCATAATGATTAATGAGCCATACAAATCTCTGGCATGGAAACTAATATAAACCGCTCTGGCCAGGAGTATGCCATAACATATGATCAGCAGTGCCCCACCGATAAATCCTAATTCCTCGCCTATAACAGCATAAATAAAGTCCGTATGATGCTCAGGCAGGAAATTCAGTTGTACCTGAGTGCCGGCAAAAAGCCCTTTACCGCTAAGACCTCCCGAACCTATGGCTACCAGTGACTGAATCGTATTCCAACCCAACCCCCGGCCGCCCTGCCCGTCTTCGTAGGGGTTAACGAATACCGTAAGTCTTTTTAACTGGTAATCCTCCAAAGGCAGCCACATGCCAAATTGGAAATGTAAGAAAAGCATCAGAGCGATGATTAAAACACCCAGGGCAATGAGTCTTGTCAGAAGCTTGGCATCTGCCCCTGCAATATAGAGCATAATAATGGTTATGGCGACAAAAACCAGGGCAGTCCCTAAATCAGGCTGGAGCAGGATCAGAATAACCGGGAGACCCATATAGATAAAACATGGTATCAGCTGTTGAAACGTTTTTAGCCGGTCCTGCCTTTTGATCAAAAAATCAGCAAAAGCCAGTATAATAAAAACTTTCACAAATTCTGCCGGCTGTATGCTGGGTAGTCCTGCTAAGCTGATCGCCCGCGCACTCCCTTTTGCCTCTTCACCAAAGAACAGTACCGACAATAATAACAGCAAGGATACGATATAAATTATATTGCTGTAACGGCGAAACTGTGTATAATCAAAAAATATCACCATAACAGCCAGGATCAGGCCAATCATCATATTCATCAATTGCTTTTTGATATAATAATCAGGATCACTGGAGAGTCCGTTGGTTGCACTGTCCAGTATGACAAGCCCAAAGCCAATGATCAACAGCAAGATGATAACAAATGATTTATCGACCAATTTCAGTCTTTTCAGTTCCAAAGGATTCTCCTCCGAGTCAACCTCATACTTTTTTGATCATGATAAACTAATGATAGCAGATATCTTTGAACTGCCGCACAAAAAAATCCCTCATCTTCATTTTGATGAGGGAGTAAATAATGGCAGTATATTTGAAATAGCTGACACTCAAAATCAAATCCTTAAAAGCCCCAACAGTTTTTTCCAGTGATACATCCCAGGGCTATTCATTCACCGCTCTTCTCAAACCTTTGATTGGTATATTCGCCACCAGGGCTACCGAATCATTATCATTTTCCAGATTCACCAAAAGCGCTTCTTCATCAATTTCCAGGTATTCACGTATGACTTTGATCAAATCTTCTTTCAGCAGCAACAATACTTCCGGTGATATTGTAGCCCGGTCGTGAATTAAAACCAGCCGTAATCTTTCTCTGGCAATATTTTTGCTGCTGCTATTATCCCGGCCAAAAATTTTGTATAAAATATCAAACAAAACCACTACCTCCCTTTACCTGGCAATTTTCAACAGCCTGCGGAATTTGTCCAGGATCCTTTCATCTTCCAGGGTAAATAATGGTACCTCTTCCCCATTTAAGCGGCGGGCAATCTTTTTATATGCCGCCCCAGCCTTGGATGATGTTTCCATGACTGCTGGTTCTCCGCGGTTGGTGGAAATAACGATCGACTCATCTTCAGGAACGACCCCCAACAGATTGATAGAAAGAATATCAATGATGTCATCCACATCCAACATGTCACCATTTTTGACCATCCGGCTTCGTAACCGGTTAACGATCAGACGGGTATCATACAACCCGGCTGCTTCCAGAAGTCCTATAATGCGGTCGGCATCGCGGACGGAAGATATTTCCGGGGTAGCAACCACAATAGCACTATCAGCTCCGGCAATTGCATTGCGAAAACCTTGTTCAATACCAGCGGGACAATCGACCAGAATGAAATCAAATTCCTTGCGCAGTTCATTGGTAAGATTTTTCATCTGATGAGGCGTTACAGCATTTTTATCCTTGGTTTGCGCCGCAGGAAGCAAAAACAAACTCTCGATTCTTTTATCTTTGATCAAAGCCTGACGCAGTTTACAACTGCCGTTAACTACATCAACAATGTCAAAAACAATACGATTCTCCAGTCCCAGTACCACATCCAGATTGCGCAGTCCAATATCTGTATCGACCATAACTACACTTTTATCCAGCATCGCCAGAGCCGTACCCAGGTTTGCAGTAGTTGTAGTCTTACCAACCCCACCCTTTCCAGAAGTGATAACTAATACTTTACTTTTCATTCCTTAGCCTCCCATCAAATTTTTAACTTCTCAATCACTACTTTGCCAGCCTTGATCCGTGCCAATTCCGGTCTTTCAATATCAATGACCTCCCCATCCGGCGGGCGGGTAATATGACTGGCGATACGAAGCTGCGTAGGTTTCAGCCGATAAGCTGCAATCAAAGCATTTTCATCACCAAAAGCACCTGCATGTGCCATCCCTTTTATTGAACCCATAACCAATATATTGCCGCCGGCGATCACTTCTGCCCCCGGGTTTATATCACCTAAAATAACTATGTTACCCTCCACAAAAACCTTTTGACCGGAGCGCAGATGGCGGCAGAGCATGACCGTGTTCTCGTACTCCGGCATTATTGCGAAGGCTTCATCCGGGGTATCATCGGCAGGTGTTAGGTTTTCCTGATCCATCATCCCTCCCGTACAGATTATTTCTTTCAGATGAAAGCCATAATCCAAGAGTAAATCTTCCAAATCTCTTGTTTGTTTACCGGTCAGTTGGTAATCCCCTATATCAATAATTACTTCATTCCCTAACCTGAAGTCATCGATCATATTGATTTTTTTCACCAGGGCAGTTTTTAACTCATCAAAATTTTTAGTCCTCTTTAATGCAATCAATATTTCACTGCCGACGTTTTCCAGAGCCAAATTAACCACACAACAACCCCCTGTCCCAATTGTCTTTGAATTACATTCTATAATTAACATATTTTACCTTTGAAGAAAAACAAAAAAATAGAGGAAACTTTTTGTTATTCCCTCTATTCAGGTCGTTTGGTTAAAAAAAATTATGGCATTATTCGCCATAGCGAATCGACATTTCGCTGGCCGTTTCTTCATTCAAATGGTCTTTTATTCCGAAGTATTGTTCAAAAACGTCGCGGGCTACGTAACCTGCCGAACCGCTGCCGCTTTGTCCGTATTCGATAACACCGGCAAAAGCAATTTGGGGATCATCATATGGGGCAAACGCAATAAATGTACCATGAAATTCCTTTATAGTATTATCTCCGACCCTTCCCGTTTGAGCAGTTCCGGTTTTTGCTGCCACCCCAATTTCTGATGGAAAATGAGAAAAAAGATAGTGCGCTGTTCCCTTGGGTTGGGTTACTGCTAACATGGCTCTTTTGGTTTCAGCGATGGTCAGGCTGGAAACATCTGTTATCCTGATTACCTGCGGCTTGAATTCTTTAATCAAATTTCCCTTGCTGTCCGTTATTTTACTGACCAGATGAGGCTTCATCAGGTTGCCGCCATTAGCGATGGCAGCTGCATAATTAGCCATCTGTATAACTGTAAAATCATTGTTGCCTTGTCCGATAGACATATTGAAGGTATCAAAAGCCTGCCAGTTGGTATCAAAATTATAGTCTATTTTGTATTGGGCTTCCAGCCTGGCTTGCTCATTCTTTTTCTGTTGGGCCAGTTTTTCCAGTTGTTTTTCATCAGCAGCTGAAGCTTCCAGATTGTCATACTTCTTTTCCAGTTCAGCCCGCAGATTATCGTATTTTTTATCTATAAGCAGCGCATTGATTTCTTTTTTCCATTCCGGGGTTGGTAAAAGTCCGCTGACCTCATGGGGGATATCAATTCCCGTTTTGCTTCCCAGCCCAAATTCATTAGCCACTTTAATGATTTCATCTTTCCCTGCCCGTCTTCCCATCTCCTGAAAATAACTATTACATGATCCGGCCATGGCAGAATAATAGTTTACATTGCCGTGGACCTGCCAGCATCTTATATAAGGGGCGATCCAATAGTTGCCAGTACAGGTCACATACTCGTTCAAGGTATTCATGGCCCCCTTTTCCAGAGCTGCCATCCCCGTAATAGGTTTAAAAGTTGAGCCTGGCGGATAGGTAACTTGAATGGCCCGGTTCATGGCCGCCCCGGGGTTCATTGGATCATAGCTTCCCTGGGGATAATAATAGGCTGCCCGGTCATTGCTTATATTCCCTTTCCAATCGTCCGGATACATATCAGGTGCACTGTGCATAGCCAGTATTTCACCAGTCTTGACATTGATCACCACTGCAGATCCCACTTTGGCTTTCGGGTATTCTGTCTGCAGCTGCAACAGAACTCTTTCCATACTCTTCTGCAAAACCTGCTGCAGCTCACTGTTAATGGTCATGTAGATATTGTCACCAGACTGGGGTTCCAACGTAACCAATTCCTGAACCGGATGGCCTTTGGCATCAACTTCCACCCGGCGGGCGCCGTCCACACCCCGAAGATATGATTCATATTGTTTTTCGATCCCCGATTTGCCTATCAAGCTGTTAATATCATATTCCTGTCCTGCCGGCTGGGCAGCTATCTCCTCCGCACTGATGGAATGAATATAGCCCAGAATATGCCCGGCCAGCGCCCCCTGCGGATAGTAACGCAAAGGTTCTACCGTTATGGTCACGCCCGGCAATTCATGCCGGTTTTCCTCCAGCTTTACCACCAGATCCCAGGGAATATCCCGTACGATCGTCACCAGTTCAAAGAGCCGGTACTTTTGGATATCCATCTTTTCCTCAATGGCCTCGGCAGTTATTTCCGGATAATCATCTTTAAGCATCTCTACCAGGCGCTGGGTGATTTGTTCACGATTTTCTATCCCCAAAGAGTTTAAACTCAAATTATAAACCAGTTCATTTGCGGCCATTACTTTTCCGTCGCTGGTATAGATCTCGCCCCGTGGAGCTTTTATGGCAACCAGGCGAATGCTGTTTTCTTTCGCCTGGGTCTGGTAACTGTCATTATTGAATAACTGCACCACTGCCAGCTTTACAAGCAGGATGGTCAATAATCCGATAGTAATATATTTGATTAAATTCAGCCGGTATTTAAGCTGCTCGGCTTTCATATCATTTCTCCCTCGACAATCTGAGCAGGCCAATGCGGGAAGACCTGTAATACCATCCATAAAGCGGTGCTGCTAAAATAACATTATAAATGAACTGGTAAATGATCCCTATAAAAAACTGCTGGTCAAAGTGGAATGAAGCAAAAGCTAACCGGCTTACAAGTAAAAAAATCGAGGCATTCAAAAGGGTGCCAAATGCTACCGCCAGGGCACCGATGATAAAATTCTCCCGAAAAAATCCGCCCTGCAATTTGCCCACTAAAAAACCGGTTAAGGCTTTGGAAATCGCATTTAAGCCAATAAAGCGCCCCAGATACAAGTCTTCCAGCAAACCGCACAAAAAACCATATGCTGTTCCGGGTGCTGCACCATGGATAACAGAAAAGAAAACAACAAACACCAGTACCAAATCCGGCAAAGTACCTTTAATGGCGTAAAAGCCGAATACGGTTGATTGTAAAAAAACTGCCATGAAAGGCAGCAGGAAATGCAATAAATAGTGCAAACGAATTACTCCTCTTCTGCCATTGGCTCTTCCGGTACTGTTGTTTCTTCAGTAACCGGTATGTAATCAGTTATTACCAGTACTTCTTCCAGTTTATCGAAGTTGACCGTTGGTATAACCGTCGCCGACAACAACAATCCGTTTGGTTCTTCAGAGACTTCATAAACTACTCCAATATCAATACCGGGCGGGAATACTTGTGAAAGACCTGAAGTAATAACCACATCGTCCGGCTTGACTGATGCATAATAAGGGATATTGATCATTTTTAATAAATTGCCTTCCACCATTCCTTCGACAACCCCGCTGGTACTGCGTGATCGTTGCAGGGTAGCACCTACTGCAATTTCCCTGTCAGTAATCAGGTTGACCTGAGAGGTATGTTCACTTACACTGCCGATCCTTCCAACCAGCCCTTTGGGTGTAATGACCGGCATATTCTTTTCAATCCCTTCAACTGCTCCTTTATCAATAATGACCGTCTTCAGCCAGTTATTAGGACTGCGGGCGATAACCCTGGCTGCACTCATCTGGTACTTATCCAGATTATTATTCATAAAGTTAACAAGTGCACGAAGTCTTTTTACTTCCGCTTCCTGTTCCCTTAAAACTTGATTCTCCAGGTTCAGTCTGGCGACTTCTTTTTCCAGCTGTGCTATAGTTTGATTCAGATCTGCCTTCTGACTGAAAATACTTCGGGGACCACTGAAATAATCCCGCAGTTCTGTTACCGAACTTTGCAGGGGTGCATAAGTATCCCTGAGCATTCTTTCCACCAGGGTTATATCCTCCCGTTCTGAAGAGGTATTCCTGATCAAAAAGAAGGTAATGATCAAGACTACGATGCAAAACCAGAATACTTTGTTTTTAAACAAACCCCGCACGTTTCTCTCCCACTAAAATGATCTTTTGGCAGGAACGACAATCCTTTTTAAAAGTTCAATTTTTTCCAGCACCTTGCCGGTTCCTTTGGCCACAGCTTCCAACGGGTCCTCCGCTATATAAACCGGTAAATCAATTTCCTGACTGATCAGAACGTCCAGGCCTTTTAGCAGTGATCCTCCTCCAGCCATGATAATACCACGATCCACAATATCTGAAGCCAGTTCCGGCGGGGATTTTTCCAGACAGACTTTAACCCCTTCAATGATCTGCCAAACGGTCTCTTTCAAAGCCAATTGAATTTCGGTAGAGGATACTTCTATCGTCTTTGGCAGTCCGGAGACCAAATCCCTTCCTCTCACCTCATAAAACGCTTCAGGTCCCTGCCATACAGCAGAACCAATGGATGTTTTTATATCTTCGGCAGTTCTTTCACCGATCAACAGGTTATAATTCTTCTTCAAGTGGGCTACAATGGCATCATCCATGCTGTCTCCGGCTACCCGGACTGATTTAGCTGTCACGATCCCGCCCAATGAAATAACTGCTACCTCTGTTGTACCCCCGCCAATATCAACAATAAGATTTCCGGTTGGCTCATCAACCGGTAATCCAGCACCAATTGCAGCTGCCATTGGTTCCTCCAGCAAATAAGCTTCTTTTGCACCTGCTTGCAGCGCAGCTTCTCTTACTGCTCGTTCTTCCACTGATGTGCAGCCGGTAGGTATTGATATCACCACCCGCGGCTTCATAAAGGGATTGTTTTGTCCTAAAGCCCGGGTAATAAAATGTTTCAGCATCGCCTGGGTAATATCATAATCTGCAATCACACCATCCTTCATAGGCCGGATGGCAACGATATTGCCCGGGGTCCTGCCAATCATCTGTTTCGCTTCTTCCCCTACCGCAAGAACTTTGCCGGCCTCAATCAAGCTTGCAGTCAGCTCCAGGTCTTCCCGGCTGGGGCTTGGATCACCGCTGGGATGATTATGGACAAGTATGATTGAGGCAGCGCTTTTTTTGATTGCCGGTTTAAAAACCTCCCGCGGATGAACCAAAGCACTGTGCAGACCCCCGATGGAGACATCTTCCATGCTAAGCAGGCCGCCTTTGCGGTCCAAATACATGACCCGGAAATATTCGCGGTCTAAATAACGCATATCTTCCATCACCATATTTTTAACATCTTCCGGTGATTTTATGGACATTTTGTTTCTGACGTCAAGAGAAATTCTACGGCCTATTTCCATCGCTGCTTTGATATTTACTGCCTTGGCAGGACCAATACCCGGGTGTTGCATAAGTTCTTCCAGGCTGGCCTCTTTTATATGTCGCAAACTACCATGTTGTGCCAGAATATGCCGGGCCAGATCCAAAGCGCTTAAGTTGGAAGTTCCATTACCGATTATAATGGCTAATAATTCGGTATCACTCAAACTGTGTTCGCCTTCGGCCAGCATTCTTTCTCTCGGGCGCATACTTTCAGGCATGTCCTTGATTGCCAGACTATACCCGTTCATAACTACACCCCCAGCACCTCAATATTCTGTTTTCTCAACATATTATAAAGCCTGCTAAGCGGCAGACCTACTACATTAAAGAAGCAACCTTCGATACGGCTGACCAAAACTGCGCCTATTCCCTGTATGCCATATCCTCCGGCCTTATCAAAAGGCTCTCCTGTAGCAATGTATCCTTCGATCTCCTCTTGAGAAAGATTACGGAAAAAAACTGTAGTTATTTCACTTTGCACTTCGCAAAAACCCAGATTGTTTTTCAAACAGACAGCTGTAATGACTTTATGGCTTCTTCCGCTTAACAAGGTCAGCATTGTGCGGGCTTGCGCTTTGCTTGCAGGTTTGCCCAGAATTTGACCGCTGCACAAGACCACTGTATCTGCTGCGATGATCAGGCTGTCATCATCCGGTAATTTAATGGAATCAGCCTTTTTAACAGCCAATCTTTCCGCCGACTGAATGGCAGATTCACCAGGCAAGAGTTCTTCTTCTATTTCCGGGCTTATACAGATAAAATCCAAACCCAGGTTATGAAGCAATTCCACTCTACGGGGCGAGGCCGATGCTAAAATCAATTTTGACAAATGGCACCCTCATTTATATTTTTCTAAAAGCAAAATATGCCACAATAAAGCCCAAAATAGTAAATATGCTAAGATTCAGCATAAAACCCAGAGTAAAGGTGAAAACCTGCAAATCTACAGTAAAAGCCGGAAGGCCTATGCTGTATACCTCACCGAATATTTTCAGATCCGGCCATATTTTCACCAGTAGTTGACCCAGAGCTGATCCAATAATCCCGCCGACTGCCAACAATAATAAAAGCACCGGCCAGTTTGCCGGACCGCGTCCTCTATATGCCAAAACTCTTCCTCCATCACAGACATATGTCTAAATTCTAGCATTCCATCAGGGCAAAAACAAGGCGAGGCTAAAAAGGGGGAACTTTGCCAAAAAGTTTCCCCTGTCTGCTGACATTACTTCATATAAAACTATTTCAGGTAGTTGAGATTAAAGCTAAGTACTTCCAAATTAACCGACAGGTCTACATTTCTTAAGATCACGTTTCCTGGTACTTTAAGCACCCGGGGTGAAAAGTTGAGAATTGCTTTAACGCCTGATTCAATTAGCTTATCGGTTACTTCCTGAGCCGCTGAAGCAGGCACCGTTACGATCCCGATGGTAATGTTTTTCTCTTCGATTCGCTGCGCCATCATTTCCAGCGGTTCGACTTCTATTTCTCCCAATTTTGTACCGATTTTGTCGGGGCTGGCATCCAGAATTGCCCCAACATTAAATCCTCTGGCAGCAAATCCCTGGTATAAAGCAAGGGCTGAACCAAGTTTGCCTGCTCCAATAATTATGGCACACCATCTGCGGTCCAATCCCAAAATCTTCATCAGATGGCCGTACAATACTTCAACCTTATAGCCCACACCCCGGGTACCAAACTCTCCGAAGTAGGCCAAATCTTTTCTCACCTGAGCAGAACTTACGCCTACCCCGTGAGCAATTTCGTCCGATGAAACAGATTTTACTCCATCATCTATCAATTGATGAAGATACCGAGAATAAATGGAAAGTCTCATTACCGTTGCTTCAGGAATTTTATAAGCTTTCAAGCTCTCAACTCCTTTTCAATTAATAAACCTCTTCATTAATTTTAATCTTTTGTGAAACATTGAGCAATGATTAGAAATATTACCATTTATTTTATAATAAACCAGATTGTATTACCAGATAAATAATCATGGCGGTGATTCCAGCGGCCGGGATCGTAATCAGCCATGCTATCAGAATGTTGACAGCAGTGATCCACCGTACTCCTCGCATCCGTTTTGCTGCACCTGCGCCGATGATGGCAGAAGAAACGACATGCGTCGTGCTGACTGGAAATCCTGATAAACTAGCTGAATATATGATTATGGCAGCACTCAAGTCAGCAGCAAAACCGTTGGCAGGCTTGATATGAAAAATCTGTTGTCCAATCGTTCTTATAATTCTCCATCCCCCCATGGCAGTTCCTGCTGCCATGGTTGCTGCACATGAAATTTTTACCCACAACGGGACGAAAAAATCACCTAGCATACCCCCGCTGATCAAAGCCATGGTGATGATTCCCATGGACTTCTGCGCATCATTTGAACCATGGGCAAATGATGCCATTGCGGAGGATAGAACCTGAAATTTTCTCAAATTATCATTGGTGACCGTCGGGGACGTATTTGTTAATAGCAGCAATAATAATTTCATTATCAAGCCCCCCGCCAAAAAAGAGATAAAGGGGGTGATCAGTAAAACTGCAATGATCAGCAGCAGACCGTACCAGTTGATAAAACCGGGGCCTGCGCTGACCAAAACCCCGCCAGCCATTCCCCCTATCAAACTATGGGAAGAACTGCTGGGCAATCCCAGATACCAGGTTATCAGGTTCCAAATGATGGCTCCGCCCAGCGCGGCAATCAATGCCTGAGGCTCAATGAAATGAGGGTTTATGATACTTTGCCCAATCACAGCCGCAACCGCAGTCCCGGATACCGCACCCATAAAATTCAAAATTGCTGCCATAAGAATCGCAGCTCCCGGCTGCAAAGCTTTCGTGGCTACCGCAGAAGCGATTGCATTGGATGTATCATGAAAGCCGTTTACATAATCAAAAAGCAGTGCCAGCAACACAACCACAATGATCAGGTTTATGCTAAACATATTTAATCGTCATCTCCCGGATGGTGTAACTTAAGTCATAGCAACTATCCAATGCCCGTTCCGCTGTCATATAAACTTGCTGCCGCATCAGCATATCACCGGCTTTCAGGTTCTCCTGACGGTACAAACCACCGGTTCCTTTCAGATAAAGCAACTGACCTTGTTCCCGGTAAGCCCTTATGGCTTCACATTTATTACCGATTTGTCTTCGTCTGCTCTTGAGGTCAGGCAAACTGGCGATCAATTGATAAATTTCCCGCACCATACTATCCAAAATAATGATCATACCTGATAGTTCTTTTTCCTGCCCTGCACTAATCTGATAGGAAGAAATGTTTTCAGCTATCAGTACGATCATGAATAAAACTTTATTCATTTGTCGGGCCAGGGCAGTAATATCTTCAGGATCAAAGGGCAGGACAAATTGACGGCTGGTTTCTTTCCACACCAGATTTGCGGCTCGATCGCCGCGTTTTTTTACAGCTTGCAGCAAATTAAGATGATAGTCTGGCAAAGCGGAATCAGCGGTGGATTTTCTGCTGAGCAGGCTGGCTTCACAAAGGGAACTGGCTAATTCGGTAAGAAGAATATAAATTTTTTCTTCTCGCTTAAGGAAGAAAAAAGCGGGCAAAAAAATACCTCCCTGCTTAAGCCTGACTACTTTCTAAATTCTATAGCTAACACAAGGAGATAATGCCTTTTGAAAATTTTTCTTTTAGCAGCTTTATTTAGCATGCTTGCAGCTCAATTATTGCCAGTCTGGCTTGCTGCCAGCAGGGTACAGCGGAAGTGATTTGATGACAGACTCTCTCCCTTAATTAAGGCAGGTTGGTTTTTGACCTTGTGATCTAAAAAATGTACCGGCAAGCCTGGCGTAAAACATAAAAAGAACCGGTCACCAGTAAATAATCATCACCGGTAAGAAATGCTAAGCCCCTGGCCATTGCCCGGTGAATATCCTCTTCCGCCGTTACATGGGTTTCAGGGAATAGTTCCTGCCACAATGATACTGCTCTGGCCCAAGTCTTCCCCCGTTCGCCCTCCGGCCTGGTGATCACCACCGCTTTGGTGCCATGACCAAGTGCTCGCAGCATAGATCTGGCATCTTTATCGTCGACGATTCCAAACACTGCCACTTTTGATCGCCCAGGCAGGATCTCTTCCAGAGACTGGGCCAGAGCCTCACTCCCTGCTTCATTATGGGCTGCGTCGGCAATGACCAGCGGATCTTCATGCAGTACCTGCAGACGTCCTCTGATAGCCAAGGTGCTTAAACCATCTTTTACAGCTTGCACTGATATCGGATAACCCTTTTCGACCAGGCAGGATAAGGAGGTGAGCGCAGTAGCCAGATTATCCCGCTGATACGGTCCGGGCAGGGAAAAATAACTGGCGTCAGACACGGTCAGAGTACCTGTGATCTTAATCATTTGACCTCTGGCCTCGTGGTTTTCCACCAGATCCACTTTGACTGCCTGGCTTTTTAAAAAAGGGCTCTTAAGTTTATCGGCCTGTTTTTTGATTACTGCTTCTGCTTCTTTCGGCACCCGGCCTACTACTACCGGCACGCCATTCTTTATGATACCGGCCTTGTTCCAGGCGATTTCTTCGAGGGTATTGCCCAAAAAGTCAGTATGGTCATAGCTTATGGAGGTGATGACTGATACCAGCGGGATGATAATATTGGTTGCGTCATAGATACCTCCCATGCCAACTTCTAAAACCGCTATATCTACATTCTTGTCACGAAAAAATTGAAAAGCCGCTGCGGTTAAGACTTCAAATTCAGTAGGATGTGGCAGGCCATTTTGCAGCAGAACCTGACTCTTCTCTTCGATGAGATCCAGATAACGTTTCAGTTCTTCAGGGGTGATTGCTTGATCATCAACGGTGAATCTTTCGCAATAAGAAGTAAGGTGGGGCGAAGTATAACGCCCAACCTTATAACCGGCTTCTTTCAATATGTTGGCAATCATGAGGGAAACGGAGCCTTTCCCATTGGTACCTGCTACATGAACATAGGCTTTTCCTTCCTGAGGATCACCCATCTCCCGAAGCAAAGCTTTGGTAGTATCCAGTCCCGGTTTGCTGCCCAGCAGTAATAATTTCCTCAGGTATGCTTCGATCAAGCTTGTAACATCTGCAGACGTTTGAGGATCCCTTCCTTCTTTATATTGCCTTCCTGAACTTTGGCCTTTTCCTTCTCTATGACCTCCTGAGGCGCCCGGGACAAGAACTGCTCATTGTTTAACTTGGCCTCAGACTTTTCGATATCCTTTATGGTGTTCTGTAAATCCTTATTGAGCCTGACCAACTCTTTGTCAACATCAATGACCCCTTCCAGCGGGACATAGATTTCAGCTGCCGCTGTGATGGCTGATACCGCCTGATGGATCTTTGCCAGTTCCTGCCCTGCGGTGATCTCACTTACATTGGCCATCTGCATGATATAAGACTGATGCTCGGTCAATATGGAAAGCTGTTCCGGGTCTCTTACTAATAAATGGGCTTTGATCGCTTTTCCGGGGTTGATATTAAACTCAGCGCGTATATTGCGGATCGCTCTGATTATATTCATGATGCTCTGCATCTTCATGGCAGCATCTCCGGCCTTTTCAACCGCAAGAGGTTCCGGCCACCGATCCTGCATGATGGTTTCAGTATGCCCCGGCAGGTTCTGGTAGATCTCTTCCGTGATAAAGGGCATGAAAGGGTGCAAAAGCTGGAGCGTTTTTGTCAGGATCATGGTAAGCAAGTTTTGTATGACCAATTTTTCCCGAGAGTTTTCAGGAGCGAACAACCGGGGTTTGGCCAGTTCGATATACCAATCGCAGAAATCGTCCCAAATGAATTCATATAAATTCTTCCCTGCTTCTCCCAAATCGTATTTCTCCAGCAGTTGGGTTACAACCTTGATCTTTTCATTCATACAGTTGATGATCCAGCGGTCGGCTAAAGTCAGCTCATCATCCTTGATTTCGATTGCTTCATAACCCCCCAGATTCATCATTACAAAACGTGAAGCATTCCAAATTTTATTGGCAAAGTTTCTGGTGTTCTCAACTTTGTCCCAGTAAAATCTGATATCATTGCCGGGAGTTACACCGGTAATCAGTGAAAATCTCAGGGTATCAGCACCGTACTTGTCGATTACTTCTATTGGATCGATACCATTGCCCAGGGACTTGCTCATCTTCCGTCCCTGTCCGTCCAAAATCAGTCCATGGATATTTACATCGTGGAAAGGAACCTTGCCGGTATGCTCAATACCGGAAAAGATCATTCTGGCCACCCAGAAAAATATAATATCCCGTCCGGTGACCAGCACGCTGGTTGGATAGAAATAATCCAGGTCCTGGGTGGATTCCGGCCAGCCCATGGTTGAAAACGGCCACAAAGCACTGCTAAACCAGGTATCCAGGACATCTTCATCCTGATGCAGCTTTCCGGATTTGCATGCCGGGCACTGCACAGGATCAGTTTTACTGCAAATCACTTCATGGCAGTCTTCACAATACCATACCGGAATCCGGTGCCCCCACCAAAGCTGCCTGGAAATACACCAATCGCGGATATTCTCCATCCAATTGATATAGATTTTTGTAAACCTTTCCGGGATAAATCTGATTTCTCCGTCTAAAACTCTGCGGATAGCAGGTTCAGCCAAAGGTTTCATTTTTACAAACCACTGTTCTGATATGAGTGGTTCGATGATCGTGTCACATCTCTGGCAATGGCCTACTGCATGCCTGTGGTCTTGTGTCTGCAACAACAATCCTTGTTCAGTCAGATCCTGAATCACCTGTCTGCGACATTCATAACGGTCCATTCCCTGGTATTTTCCTGCATTTTCATTCATCACGGCATTATTGTCGATGACTTTGACGATCTCCAGGCCATGGCGGTTTCCCATCTCAAAGTCATTGATATCATGGGCTGGGGTTACCTTTACTGCTCCGGTACCAAAGTCACGGTCAACATATTCATCAGCAAAAACAGGAATGATGCGGCCCACCAGCGGCAGTATTACTTCCTTCCCGATCAGCTGCTGATATCTTTCATCTTCAGGGTGGACAGCCACTCCGGTGTCACCCAACATGGTTTCCGGGCGGGTGGTAGCAACCACCAAATATTGATCCGAATCTTTGAGGAAATACTTAATATGCCATAAATGGCCGTCACTTTCTGTATGTTCAACTTCAATATCCGAAATAGCCGTATTGCATTTGGGACACCAGTTAATGATATAATCCCCTTTGTAAATCAAGCCTTTATTATACATATTCACGAAGGATTCACGAACTGCCCGGGAGCATCCTTCGTCCATGGTGAATCTTTCCCTGCTCCAGTCACAGGAAGAACCCATCAGGCTAAGCTGTTCGGTTATACGGCTTCCGTACAGGTTTTTCCATTCCCATACCCGCTCCACGAATTTTTCTCTCCCCAGGTCATGCCTGGAAAGCCCTTCCTGAGCCAGGGCTTCTTCCACTCTGGCCTGCGTCGCTATTCCGGCATGATCAGTTCCCGGCAGCCACAAGGTATTATAACCCTGCATACGCCGCCAACGAGTTAATATATCCTGCAAAGTATTATCCAGCGCATGACCTAAATGCAGTGAGCCGGTTACATTCGGGGGCGGCATGACGATGGAAAAAGGTTTATTTGAATAATCACTGTCCGGGGCAAAATAATTATTCTTTTTCCAATATGAATACCACTTTTTCTCCACCTGCCCCGGGTCATAGATGCTGGGTATAGAACTGCCTTCAGACATGTAAAAAAACCTCCTAAAATCAAAGCGTGATCCGACACTTTATTTATAAGCTAAATTGTACTTAAAATCAGCCGTTCATAGCAAGTTATTCTTGTTAAAAGTATCATTTCCATTCCGATCGGGTATTAAAAGAAGGTTGGTAAAACTGATATGTTTTGGTATGTTATATGATGAAGCATAATAAGTGGGGGGAAGTTCATTATGAATAAGAAAGTCGGTCGTAATAGTCCCTGCCCATGCGGCAGCGGAAAAAAATACAAGAACTGTTGTGCAAATCTGGCCGAAGCAATAGAGTTCAGCGCAGATCCGTGGGTCAAATCCAACCAGCTCATGACAGAACTAAAAATAAAACTTGAAAACAATTATAGTCGTGACATAAAGAAAATCCGCCGGGATGCCATGCAGTCCTTTCTACGTTTTACCACTGATGAAAATAATATGGCACCTGATTACGAAGCAATTTTCTCTGATTGGCTGTGGTTTGATTTAAAACTCAAAGCGGGAAAAACCATCGGTCAGGATTATGCCGGGCGGAATGCTTTAGTTCCCATCTTAAATGAAGCGCTGGATTCATTAAATCGATCTTTTCTTTCTGTTTACTGCGTAAAAGCTTCAATGGATAATTACCTGCAGATTACTGACTTGTTCAGCGGGGAGGATCTTAAAATTCTGTTAAAAGAACCCTGGGAAACAGAAATCACCCCCCGCATTCTTCTTTTGGGAAGAGTTGTTACCATAATGGGTAATCCTATTTTTTCCGGCATGGTGCTTGTATTGCAGGCAGCCGAAGACCAGGAACTCTTCCTGCGTGAACATGTAAAACACTGGCAGGAGCTTATTGGTGGGTCAATTTCTGAAATGTTCAAAAATCACGGTGAAGTGCTGCTGGGTTTGTTTGATCATGCTTTTCATAAAAATTTGATTCGGCTGCAGGAACTATACAGCCTTTCTCTTACACCAACAGAGAAAGAAGCGTTACTGGCCGGACTCCTGTCATCTGATTACAGCCTTGCCTTTCAAATTGAAGATTTCGACTGGTACAAACCAAAGGCCCAGAATGACCGTTACTGCCGTATAGCAGTAGGCGAGGAATCTGCCCTCATCAGTGCTGATTTTCTGAAAGATCTTGATGAAATGAAAAAGCTTGTAACTGCTGCCACCGGTAAAGCCGAAATGAAGATGGTCCATAGCAAACTGGCGGAGAGTATTTCACCCGAAGACTTGCGCTGGTGGTTTTTGATCATGAAAGACCAGGAAACGGAACGCTGGCTCTCCACTCCATTGGCTGAATTGGAAAATCAAACCCCCAGGCAGGTACTGACGGAGCCCGATGGTAAAGACAGAATCATTGCTTTGTTGGATGAGTTTATCGCTGCGTGTGAAACCAGCCAATTTGAAGAAATGCATGATATCCTGATTTATATCAAGGACCGTATAACACAAATGTAAAGGCTTATAAAGCGGTGATTTCTTCCAGAGCCTCCAGGACCTCCTCCACTCCTTCCCCGGTTTCGGCGGAAAAGCAGAGAGGTGATGCAGGCAGATTCAATCTTTTACGTATAACACTGGTGTGTTTGGCTCTGGCCCCCCGGGAGATCTTATCAGCCTTGGTGGCAATTGCCAAAAGCGGTATCTCAAGCTGGGTCAGCCAGTCTTTCATTTGCAGGTCATTTTCACTTGGTTCGTGACGGATATCAAGCAGTAAAATAACGCCTTTTAACTGCTGACGTTCCCGCAAATATTTTCCGATCATCTTCTGCCACTTGAGCTTCTGCGCTTTCGACACTTTGGCATAGCCATAACCGGGCAGGTCTACCAGATAAAGCTCATCATTAAGCAAGTAATAATTGATGGTTTGGGTCTTGCCCGGAGTCGAACTGGATTTAGCCAGCTTCTTACGATTGACCGTTTTGTTGATCAAGGAAGATTTTCCTACATTGGATCTGCCAACGATGGCGATTTCAGGCAGCATACCCTGCGGCAGCTGCTGCATCTCTACAAAGGAACCTATGTATTCAGCCTTTTTGATGACCAGCATCGTTTCACAGCCTTCCAGCAAAAAGCATGTCATAAGACATGCATTTATAAAATAGGCGGCGGTTCTAGTTAGGCAAATTGGTTTTAAATAATGTTTCCGCCAAAACTTCATCCATATGACTGACTAAAACAAAGCGCATTTTCTTTCTCACATTGCCTGGCACTTCATTTAAATCCTTTTTGTTTTCTTCCGGTAAAATAATAGTTTTTATTCCTGCCCGATGAGCAGCCAGTACTTTTTCTTTTACTCCGCCGATGGGCAGCACTCTTCCTCTGAGCGTGATCTCACCTGTCATAGCCACATCATTTCTGACCGGTGTTCCGGTCATGGCTGAAGCCAGAGCAGTGGCCAGGGTGATACCGGCTGAGGGGCCGTCTTTAGGAATCGCGCCTTCCGGCACATGAACATGGACGTCATGTTTTTCCTGAATATCTGGTTTAATTCCCAGTTCGTCAGCTTTGGAGCGGATATAGGTCAAGGCAGCCTGGGCCGATTCTTTCATTACATCACCCAATTTACCTGTCAGGGTCACTCCACCCTTGCCTTTTATGAGGGCAACTTCGATGGATAAGATATCCCCTCCGGTTTCTGTCCAGGCTAAACCGGTAGCAACACCTACCTGGCTTTCTTTTTCGGCTACCCCATAGCGGAAGCGTTCCGGCCCCAGATATTTGCTGATATTATTTCCGGTCACATTTACATAGGTACTTTTGTCTTCCACTACCAAACGCGCTACTTTTCGGCAAATCGAAGCTATTTGTCTTTCCAGATTTCTGACGCCGGCCTCTCTGGTATATTCGCGAATTATTTTTCTTATGGCTCCTTCAGAAAAGGATATGTTATTTACCTTAAGCCCGTGTTCTTTTATTTGTTTTGGCACCAGGTAATCCTGAGCAATGTGGACCTTATCCTCTTCCGTATAGCCGGACAGTTCAATGATCTCCATCCGATCCAAAAGCGGACGGGGAATATTATATGTTGAGTTGGCAGTGGTGATAAACATCACTTTGGATAAATCAAAAGGGACCTCCAGATAGTGGTCGCTAAAAGTGTAGTTCTGTTCAGGGTCCAGCACTTCAAGCAAGGCGGAGGCAGGATCACCCCTGAAATCCATGGTCATTTTGTCGATCTCATCAAATAAAAATACAGGGTTTTTCGAGCCGGCCTGTTTCATCCCCTGTAAAACACGTCCCGGCATGGAACCAACATAAGTACGCCGATGGCCGCGAATTTCTGCTTCGTCTCTGATCCCGCCTAAAGACATCCGGACAAACTTTCGCCCCAGGGAACGAGCCACTGATTTACCCAGAGAGGTTTTACCGACTCCGGGAGGTCCAACCAGACATAAAATCGGCCCTTTCATTTTCTTAGCCAATTTTCTGATCGCCAGATACTCCAGGATCCTTTCTTTTGGTTTTTCCAACCCGTAATGATCTTCATTAAGTATGGTTTCCGCCGTTTTTAAATCCAGCCGGTCTTTGGTTTCTACCGACCAGGGCAGGGATAATATCCAATCCAGATAATTTCTTACCACTACTGCTTCTGCCACCATAGGCGGCATTTTCTCCAGCCGCTCCAATTCTTTAAATGCTTTTTCTTCTGCTTCTTTTGGCAGGGCGGCTTCCAGTATCCGTTCTTTTATTTCTTCCACTTCGCTCAAATGTTCATCTTTTTCCCCAAGTTCCTTTTGGATGGCTTTCATTTGCTCACGCAGGTAATATTCCTTTTGGGTTTTTTCCATCTGCTTACGGACCCGCATATTGATTTTGCGTTCCAGTTCCAGTACTTCCATCTCTTTGGCCAGCAATTCACATAAATAGGTTAGCCGTTCCTGAATATCAATGGCTTCCAGAATTTTTTGCTTTTCATCTATCCGCAGTGTCAAATGGGAGGAAACTACATCTGCCAGCCTTCCCGGTTCCTGAATCCCCACAACAGAAACAACGGTTTCGGGCGGAATCTTTTTTCCCATACGAACATACTGCTCAAACTGGGATACCAGTGTTCTCATCAAAGCTTCCACCTGAGCATTCTTTTCTGCCATATCGTCAGTATATGGTTTAATTCTCACTTTTATATAAGCTTCATTATCAAGAAAATCTTTTATTTCCGCACGATTGAGACCTTCTACCAGCACCCGCATGGTTCCGCCTGGCATCTTGAGAATCTGCCGAATCTCCGCCACTGTACCGATGGAATAAATATCAGCTTCCTCCGGATCATCCGTCTGTGCTTCTTTTTGGCTGGCCAGAAATATCTCCTTGCTTTCCAGCATTGCTTCTTCAATGGCATTGATGGATTTTTTTCTGCCCACATCCAAATGAATAACTGTATATGGAAAAACGAGCATTCCTCTAAGAGGAAGCAGCGGTATTTCACGATAAATAATCTCATCACCTTGAAGCAAATCAATGCACCTCCCATAACATAATCATTTATCATCTTTACTTGATTATAAAGCAATTATGATCTATTGTGTTTTAATTTTCCATTGGCCTGATTTTCGGGTTACTGATGGATATACTATCCCTCCACAAAAGCACGGTCCAATACTTCTTGCAGATGGCCGACCGGGATCACTTCCATTTCCGGATATGACGCAAACATAGAAAGCCAATTTTCCCGAGGAATCATGACTCGTTGAATGCCTGCCCGGCGTGCTGCTTCAACTTTATTGATCACTCCCCCAACGGGTTTGACGACTCCATGCACCGAGATCTCTCCTGTCATAGCCAGCAGATTATCCACCGGTCGTTTATTAACAGCCGAGAAGATAGAAGTGGCTATACTTATCCCTGCCGAGGGCCCATCTACGGGAATCCCTCCCGGAAAATTCAAATGGATATCAAAATCAGTAATATCTATACTATGAAAAGCTTTTAAAACTGTCAATACATTTTCCACGGCTCCTTTGGCCATGCTTTTACGTGTAAATCTGCGTTCTCCTCCCCCGATCTCTTCTTCTTCCACCACTCCTGTCACGGTCCATTTGCCCTGACCGGCTTTGGCCGGCAGTGCGGTGGTTTCCACTTCAAGCAGTGTCCCGCTGTTAGGACCGTAAACTGCCAGGCCGTTGACGATTCCGATCTGTGGTTGACTTTGCGGCTTTATTTCATGACGAGGGCTAAAGCGCCCATTATTGACTACTTTTTCTATGATCTCCAGTGTTATGGTCTTACTGTCTTCCATTTGGGCGATCCCGGCCGCCAGTTGGACAATATTCACAGCTTCCCGGCCATTACCGGCATATTTAGTGATCTCCTCCAGGGTCCGGTCATCAATCTTGTAATCCACCTTTTTAACTGCATTTAAGGCGATCCGGCGAATATTGTCCTGCCTTAAGGGGGAGAAGAAAATTTCCAGACAGCGAGACCTCAAAGCCGGGGGCAATTCATCCGGCATTTTGGTAGTTGCCCCTACCAAACGAAAATCAGCCGGAAGGCCATTCACGAAAATATCATGGATATGGCCGGGTATGTTGCGGTCATTCTCATTAAAATATGCGCTTTCCAGCAAAACTTTGCGGTCTTCCAGTACCTTTAAAAGTTTATTCATTTGCAGGGGATGAAGTTCCCCAATTTCATCTATAAAAAGAACTCCCCCGTGAGCTTTTGTGCAAGCACCCGGTTTGGGCTGGGGAATNNATAAATGGGATCATGTACTGAACCGATCAAGGGATCAGCTATGTTACGTTCGTCAAAGCGGCAGATGGTAGCGTCTACTTCTACGAATTTTGCTTCATCTTTAAACGGGGAAAGATGGTTTCTTTTGGCTTCGTCGAGGACCAGGCGGGCAGCAGCCGTTTTTCCTATACCCGGCGGCCCGTAAATGATCACATGTTGTGGATTGGCGTTACATAAGGCGGATCGCAGCATATCGATCCCTTCTTCCTGACCGATCACGTCATCCAGACTGGTGGGTCTGGTCAGACTTGATAATGGCTCGGTCAAAGTTATACTGCGCATCTGCTTTAATTTGAGCGTTTCTTTTTCAGTCTCCCGCCCCACCACGATTTTTTTCGACTGCTGATTCTTTAATAAAGTCCAAAAGTAGATTCCGATCAAGATGCTAAAGAATAATTGGATTAAATAAAACAAGCCGGAATACTGCGTAAAGAAACTGTTCATGCTTTTTTTCCTTTCCTGGTCATTATCTTTATTATTCCCGTCTATCGCCAGTGAATAAGGAAAAATAGACAGTAAAATAAGGCAGTTCACACTACCTTTTCCAGAATGCCGGAAAAATTGCATTTGATTGAANNGTACGTACCGTTCGGTATACGGCGTTTCCAAAGTAATACCCCTGCTGGATTATCCGCGTTTTTTTCCGATTCCTTTTTCGAAACAGTAATCACACCTGGTTCCCTTTTGTGCCAGTGTATCCTTGCGCTTGAAAACTACTGCCGGAGCTAGCGGCTTGTAAATGACTTCATCTGTAAAACAGAAGGCCGGGCAAAGCTCAGACGCACCGCGTTTATGCAATTCTTCCAGGTAAAGGCAGCTTGTCATGTCAAAACGCACCCTTTCCTTATTATTTTCAAGCATGACAATCGTCCATCCTTGTCTAGGGAAGCCGTATTTCAGCACAGGTCGGGCGAGAATGCGAATTATCCCAAAAATATAACTCTTTGAACCCAGCTTCTTATAAAATCTTGCCCTAGGCTCCACACTTCTGCACAGCTCATCCCTGACAAATTCCACAGCTTCAGAACTGCTGATTCCCGCATCCAGCATTGCCCGGTAACAGGCATAACCCGGCAGAATATTACGGCGAAGATGCCTGCCGATTATCTTATTGCCCCGGTCATTCACTTCTGCCAGTTCGCCTGCAAGTATGCTTTTCGCTGCGTTAAAAATCTTGATGCCAGTTTCATTTCCATACACTGCAGCCAGAGATTCAAATAAATTGGGCAGGATCGTCTTTGCAAACGTACTGTTTTTTTTCATGGAACTTCTCTCTCCCCCATATCATTGCCAGTTCTGGGTTTGGCTCACAGCCCCAGACTGAGCATTTAGCCTCTTTTGCCAATTTCATCTGTTATCAGTGATTTTGAGATATCCATTGCTTTTATTATGTTTTTGAAGCGGGTGTGATGTGGGGTACCCTCCGCAAATTTTTGCCGAGCTTTTTCACATTTGCTGATAATTGAAGATACCGGCCGCAGTGCTTCTTTCAATTCATCCTTTGTATATCTGTCCATTACGTTTTCATCTTTTATCAGAGATTTGGTAATGTAAAAAGCTTTGATCCTGTTCTTAAGGAGTGTATGATGAGAGGTGCCCTCTGCAAATTTTGGCTGTACTTTTTCACAATTGCTGATCGCTGAAGAGATGATTTGCAGAGCTCTTTCCAATTCTTCTTCAGTAAATTTGTCCATCGTGCTTTACCTCAAATATAGTATATTTTCATCTACATTCTGTTCGTGAGCATATTTCGGGCGGAAGGGATTTTATAAATCTATTATAACTGAAGGTATTCTTCAGCATTTTCCTTTGGGTTACTGCTGCTGAGAGGAATTTAAGACCGGGCTCTCTTTCTCAGCACATAATAATTTTCATTATCAACATATTCCATTCCGCTGCGTGAATTCCGCAGATTATTTGATGGCATACTATAATCCTGCAACATCTGGAGCAGCTTTTCTCCTGTCTTCTCTTCAATCTGATATTTTTTGCCTTTTCGGCGAATCAGTGCTTCCAAAGTGAGAGATGAGTCCGCTAATGCTTCCTTGGCATCGCTTAGGTGATTGTTTGATACTATAATTCCTCCGGGCTTTATATATTTCTTGCAGGATCGTGTTATTCCTCCTGCATAAATTGCCAGCAGCAAATCATAATTGTTTTCTCTTATTGGAAGTTCTTTCATATAGTCGCTGTGAATAAACTGAATATACGCTGACTGTCTGTATTTTTTATTGTTGTTGATAATGTCTGTTATATTTTTTGTGTTTTGAAAATACTCCTTGGCCGTTTCACTCATATCAACATAAACAACATGCTGAAAATAGAAGGAAGGCGTGATGTGAACAGAGCATCCGGGATATAATACAGTGTCACTGCTGTATTTGCCTTTTATCAACGCGAACAACCCAGCTCTGTCAAAATTCATAGCTGAATAAAACCTGTTATATGAATCAGCAGCTTTCTTTATAATTCCTGCCCTCCTTAACGGCAACAGATGCCCTTATTTTACATCATCTTCAACATACTAAATATCTTTTATCTTTAATTAACAGCTGTTAAATTTCGCAGCATCTTCAGCATTTCCAGCTGATCCTTGCCGGATTCTGTTCGTCTTCAACCGCCACGGCACGCAGTGCGTCAAGCATACGACCGCACTCCTCCCCAGCATATTGCTCCAACTGTTCCCAGGCCGCCCTCGTTCCGAGGGTATCATAGGCAACCGCCAATGCACCATATAGCGCGAGTCCTATACAGTGTCCGGCTGAGTGGATCGTCGACGCAGACTGACCTATCGCTCTTGCTGCAGCTTGCGCAGCAGGATTCCCTTCCGCTTCCCGGGCAGCCTCATGGCACTCAAGAATTGCCTTTTTGGCTTCCGGCAGCTTTATTTCTCCCGATAACCACTCCCGGGCTGCATGAATTGCTTTGTGCGGTCGCAAATCATCCGGGCAGTGTTTGCTCCATAGCGGCAACAGAACATGCTCTGAATAATTGATGGCCCAATGTGCAAGCGTTGATTTACTCTGGGTTTCAATTAATCTTACAAGAGACTGAATATACGGTGCATCCCAGTCGTTTAGCATCTTTCGGGCTTTTGGCATTCATTTCCTCCTGTCAGTGGTGATTCCCTGTTTCATAGCACCATTTAGCGATTTCGGCGATCAGCGGGAACGGCAGCGGTTTACTGTATGGCAACTGCACGGCGCCTTTGCTTGTCTTATACTCCGTGAGTCTGTCCGCGAAATTCTCAATAGCTTTCGGGCCAGGGTACAACCCGATGTGCTTTTTAAAGGCTGCGAAATGGATGATGTTATGCTTTTTCCAGTAAGTGGGCATACTCCACGAGATGCGCTCCTCCGCTTCAGGGAGTGCGGCTCGGATCGTATCCCGGACCTGAATCAACAGCGGCTGAACATTCTCTGGTTGTGCTGCAATATATGCGTCAATGGTTTTCGGCGGCTCACCACAGAAGTAGTCCTGTCCCTGGTTCTTGAACTCACGTCCGCATTTTGGGCATTGCCACATTATTTTTCACGCTCCTTTATGGTAACATGCACACTGTCGCCCGGCTGTTTGCCGATCTTCGCACGAATGTCCTTGCGTAAACCTATGATGCAGCACACCGTGCCGTCGGTATTCCTCACGCCCATATTCACAATGCACCCGCCATAAGGCTCTCCGTCAAAAGCTGCGTGGATCTTTACTCTGCCTTTGCCGAACTCCGCTTTCAAATCATAGGGAAATTCTACATACGCTCCGTCTAAATCGGGGACTTTCTGAATAATGGCTTCAAATTCGTAGATTTTTGGATTCATATCAGTCTCCTTACGATTGAATGCTTACTTATGATTTTAAACTTTCACTAATCGTTTGCGTTTATTCCTTTGTCATCAATGTCTGCGCCAGGCAACTCTCGAGTCAAGGACCTTTCATCAATAGGATACCAAAATACAGCTTCTTGTGAAAAACTTATTCTTTGCTTAAGCTGTTGTACACTGTCAATGCATCAATAAAATTGTATTGTTGGGATTCGTGATCTCCTTTGGCACCAGCTGTAACCAGAATATATTCCTGCCTGCCCACTTCGGCAAGACTGGCAAGACATAGTCCGGCCTCATTGGTATACCCGGTTTTCCCTCCAAGAATTTCCCCGCCGGTAATATTTTGATTACTGAGCTCTTCGAATATGGTGCTGTAAAAGGTTATCCCATCAGGATGCATATTGGTAGGCTGTGTTGAGTGACGGAGTGAAGTAAACAGCTCCCGGAAAGTGTCATTTTGCAAAGCATAGCTCAGAAGAATTGCCAAATCTTTGACTGTTGTGTAATGGTCTTCATTGTGAAGTCCGGTGGCATTTTCAAAATGGGTATTGACCATACCCAGGTCTGCCGCCTTTTGATTCATTATTCCTGTAAAATTCTGTTCCGACCCTGCTATATGATCAGCAAGTGCAACACAACTCTCCGCTCCGCTGGGCAGCATTACCCCGTATAACAGATCGATTGCCCTGACCTGCTCGCCCGGCAGGAAACCTGCCATTGATGCATCCGCTTCGTACAGTCCCTGAAACGCAGAACGGGTAAGTTTGATTTGTTCCTGCAGGTCAGGCAGATTTTCTATCGCAACAATGGCCGTCATCATCTTGGTCAAAGAAGCAGGGTAAATTTTTTCTTCGCTGTTTTTTTGCATCAGGATGGTATGGTCTTTTAAACGGATCAAAATCGCATTGGAACTGTACAGCCTATTGGAAGATATCAAACCAGAGGGATCAGTTTCAATAGATGGAACAGGTTTTATTCTTTCGCCATACGAACCAGGTATTATTTTTAAAGAAGGATCGAACCCGTTTTTATCATTATATTCCCACTGAAATATATGATGGTTTCCCAGCGTAATGTAAACCAAAGCAGCAATGGCAAACGTAAATAAAACTACTTTAAATCTGCTTTTCCTTAAATTTCTATTATTTGCTTTTCGATTCATACAAAACAGCTCCTTAGTCTGTGCTGAATTTTATTCAACCACAGACCAAGGAGCTAAGTAGGAATTCTGTCTTATGAATTTCTTAAGATTTTCTTATAACGGAAGCAATACTTTAAACACAGTATTTTCCTGGTTGCTTTCCACAGAGATCGTTCCGCCGTGAGCCGTGACGATTTCCTTTGCGATTGCCAACCCCAGTCCTGCTCCGCCGGTATTCGTGGAACGGGCAGTATCCAGTCGGTAAAACTTTTCAAAAATAGTTTCTAGCCTATGCTGCGGGATCGGATTTCCCTGATTGGTAAAAGTAATAACCATATTTTTATCCTGCTGCCCGGCTGAAATGTCAATGATGCTGTTATCAAAGCTATAGACGATTGCATTTTTTAAAATATTATTGAATACACGGGCCAGTTTGTCCGCATCCCCCCACAGAGTGAGTCCTTCAGGCACATGGACGGATACCTTTTTTCCTTGTGGAGTCAGCATTGGATAGAATTCATCTGCTATCTGCTGAAGCATGAAAAGTAAGTTGATTTTTTCTTTATTCAAAACGATCGTTTGCAGATTAAAGCGTGTGATCTCAAAAAACTCATTGATAAGCTGCTCCAATCGATAGGCTTTTTCCAAAGTAATACCCACATATTTTGCTTTTTGTTCAGGAGGCATGTCAGGAGCTTCATCCAGAAGACTTAAGTAACCAATTACTGAGGTCAGAGGCGTCTTTATATCATGAGCCAGGTAAACCACCAAATCATTTTTGCGCTGCTCGGCATCAAGTGCGGCTTTCTTTCGTTTTTCCAGATTGTTTTTAATGTGATTAAGCTTGATCTCCATAAAATCCAATTCCGGTGATAGTATAATTTCATCCTCAGATTCCTCAGCAAGTTTATCCACTCCGGCAATAACTTCATCGAAATATTTAGTAAACCAGGAAATCGAAAATCGAAGCAAAATAATCAGGAATATGAGGATTACAAAAAATGTAATAACATCTATATTATTAAGAAATATATACTGATAAATCATCAGAGCTTCCCTGTCGCTCATATGAAACATATTCATCAGAAATTGTACAATACTATCTCCAACACTGAAGTTTCTTCGAATAAAAAAACGCAGGAAGTAAACAGTTACTGCCGTGGCAGAGATAATAAGAAACATTTGAAAAAATACTTTTCTTTTTAATTTTGAATAATCATTTCTCCTTTTATCTCTCTCACTTTTCAATTTTATAGCCAACCCCCCATACCGTTTTGATATATTTGGGATGTTCCGCATTGTCATTCATTTTTTCTCTCAGGTGGCGGATATGAACCATTACCGTATTGTTGCTGTTGGTGAAATACTTCTCTCCCCATACCTCATGAAACAGCTCTTCCGAGCTGACCACCCGTCCCCGATTGGAACAAAGGACCCTAAGAATGGAAAATTCCGTAGGAGTAAGGGATAGCTTTTTTTCATTCAAGGTACATTCATGAGTATCCATGTTAAGTACCAGGCCGGAAAAGGCAATTACACGTTCTTCCTGTTTTGGCTCTGCGGAATTATATTTGGTAAATCTTCTGAGCTGCGCCTTTACTCGGGCAACAAGTTCCAGGGGACGAAACGGCTTGGTGATATAGTCGTCTGCGCCTAATGTCAGTCCAGTGATCTTATCGACTTCTTCTTCTTTGGCGGTCAGCATGATAACAGGAAAATTGTACTTTTCCCGGATTTGCTGACATATGGAAAAACCGTCTGCATCGGGGAGCATGACATCCAAAATGGCAAGATCCAATCTTTCGTTTTCAATACAGTTCAGAGCATCCTTGCCATTATAGAATTTAAAAATATTAAAGTTCTCATTTATCAGATAAACTTCGATCAAATCGGCAATTGATTGTTCATCATCAACGATTAAAATATTTGCAGACAAATGTGTCATCTTCTTTCTTATATATGTCCCCATAATTATCTTAACGGGAAGCAATAATCCGTTCTATAGTTTTTTCCTTATGAAAATCTTAAGATTTTCTGAATATGGAGATACCGGGCGCACTGCACTAAAAAGGACTGCACCCTGTTCAATACAGAATGCAGTCCTTGAATACCTTTTTGATTCTATTTAATTGACTTTACGTTTGGCATCTACTGTAACCAACAGTGGCTTATCTTTCTTCAAAATCACATCTCTGGTAACCACGACCTTGGTGACATCAAGCCGGGAAGGAACTTCATACATGACTTCCAGCATAATATCTTCAATGATCGCCCTTAATCCCCGGGCTCCAGTATTGCGCTGCATAGCTTCTTCAGCAATAGCCTGCAGGGCATCTTCCATAAATTCCAGGTCTACTCCATCCAGTTCGAAAAGCTTTTTATACTGTTTGACCAGAGCATTTTTCGGTTCGGTCAAAATCTTCACCAGCGCGTCTATATCCAAAGCTTCCAATGTGGCAATGATCGGGACACGGCCTACAAACTCAGGGATCAATCCGTATTTAAGCAGATCCTGAGGCAAAATCATATTCAAGATATCACCGATTTTCTTTTCATCACGACTTTTGATGTCTGCCCCAAAGCCCATTACGGTTTGCCCTATGCGGTTCTGGATGATCTTATCAATCCCTTCAAATGCACCGCCGCAGATGAATAAGATATTACTGGTGTCGATCTGGATAAATTCCTGATGGGGATGCTTTCTGCCCCCCTGAGGCGGCACACTGGCCACTGTTCCTTCCAGAATCTTAAGCAGGGCCTGCTGCACCCCTTCCCCGGAAACATCCCTGGTAATACTGGGATTATCAGTCTTACGGGCAATTTTATCGATTTCATCAATATATACAATGCCTTTTTCTGCTTTTTCAATATCATAATCAGCAGCCTGAATGAGTTTAAGCAGGATGTTTTCAACATCCTCTCCAACATAACCTGCTTCAGTAAGGGATGTAGCATCAGCGATCGCAAAGGGAACATTAAGGATGCGGGCTAAAGTCTGTGCCAGCAATGTTTTCCCGCTGCCCGTTGGTCCCAGCATCATGATATTGCTCTTTTGCAGTTCCACGTCATCCAGCTTCATGCCCAGATTAATCCGTTTATAATGATTATAAACAGCCACTGAAAGGCTCTTTTTTGCCCTATCCTGTCCAATGACATAATCATTTAATATCTCTCTTATATCCTGCGGTTTGGGTATATCACCCAGCTCAAATCCAAGATCATCGGCTAATTCTTCTTCGATAATCTCATTGCACAGCTCGATACACTCATCACAAATATAGACTCCCGGCCCGGCAACCAGCTTTTTGACCTGTTCCTGGGTTTTGCCGCAAAAAGAGCATTTCAATTGTCCTCTGTCATCTCCGTACTTGTTCATAATTCACCTCTTTTCAGGGGTTTACTTTTTAGCAGCCGACCTTTTTGGCTGACTGATGACTTCATCTATAATACCATATTCTTTAGCCTCAGCAGCAGTCATAAAATAGTCCCTTTCTGTATCTGCTTTGACTTTTTCCAGCTTTTGTCCGGTTCTTTCGCTAAGGATCCTGTTTAAGGATTCTTTCATGTTGATGATCCGGCGGGCATGGATCTCAATGTCCGTTGCCTGCCCCTGGGTTCCTCCCAGTGGTTGATGGATCATAATTTCCGCATTCGGCAGAGCAAATCTTTTGCCCTTTTTGCCGGCAGCCAGAAGGAATGCACCCATGCTGGCGGCTAAACCAACACAAATCGTTGCAACATCCGGCCTTATATACTGGATCGTATCAAATATTGCCATACCTGCACTGATCGATCCGCCGGGACTGTTTATATATAAAGATATATCCTTATCGGGATCTTCCGCTTCCAAAAACAGTAACTGTGCAATCACCAGATTAGCTACTGTATCATCTATGGCACTGCCCAGGAATATGATCCTGTCCTTTAACAGCCGGGAATAAATATCATAGGAACGCTCGCCCCGACTGGTTTGTTCAACTACCATTGGCACTAAATATGACATAATTATTCACCTCTTATTCAAAACTATACTCGCTTAATTATATTTTATTCTTTTTCTTCTTCGGGTTCTACTTTCACTTCTTCTGCAGTTGGTGTCACTTCTGCTTCCGCCTTGGTATCCTCTGACTGATTGGCAGCAGTGTTTCCTGATTGTTCAGTTATGATGGCTTTTTCCACCAGAGACTCGATAGCCTTTTCCACTTTTAAGCTCATCTTGATATTATCAAGGGCCCCCTGCAGTCTTTCCCGGGCTTCCTCGGGTTCAAGGCCCATACCATTGGCAACATCCTCAATATATTTGTCTATTTCTTCATCTGTTATTTCAAAACCTTTTTCCTCAACGATTTTTTCCAGCATAAAATTGCTTTTCGCTATGCGTTCAGCTTCCGGCCGGATGCTCTCAGCAAATACTTCTTTGTTGCTGTTGGTGATAGCAAAGTATTGCTCAAGACTGATCCCCTGCGAACCCATTCTCTGTTCCAATTGTCTCATCATATTTTCTGTCTGGACGTCGATCACGGCTTTCGGTAATTCGATCTCACACTTTTCCACCGCTTTATCGATGACGGCTTGCTGGATCATTTCTTTCCTTTGATTATCTCTCATGGTTTCCAGGTTCTTTTTGATATCTGCCCTTAATTCATCCATGGTGTCAAACTCGCTGATTTCCTGCGCAAACTCATCATTTAATTCTCTCACTCGTTTGGTGGTAATTTTCTTGATCAGGACCTTAAATACGGCTGGCTTGCCTGCCAGATCTTCTGCATGATATTCATCAGGAAAGGTTACTTCCACATCTTTTTGCTCTCCCAGCTTCAGACCAACCAGTTGCTGTTCAAAACCAGGGATAAATGATCCTGAACCCAATTCCAGCGGATAATCCTCTCCTTTTCCGCCTTCGAAAGCAATGCCGTCTATAAACCCTTCAAAATCAATGGTGACCGTATCTCCCAGAAGTGCGATTTCATCTTCGTTCTTCTCCTCGACTACCGCATAACGCTGCTGCATGTCTTCCAAACGTTGTTCCACCTGGGAATCCTTCACCTCAAGTACCGGAATGGTTATTTCCAAACCATCAAAATCGCCTAATTTGACCTCCGGCTTTACGGCTACAATGGCTTTGAAAACGAAATCTTCACCCGGGTTGATATCTTCGATATCAAACTCCGGCTGCGCGATAGGCTCTATATCAATCATCGTCAGTGCTTCTGCATAAGCTAAGGGCACGATATACTCCAGGGCGTCCTGGTAAAGAATTTCTTTACCATAATGTGCTTCCAGTAATTGACGAGGGACTCTTCCTTTGCGAAATCCCGGCACCGATACTTGTTTGACTACTTTTCGATAGGCATATTCAAATCCTTCCTCCATTTTAGCGGCATCAACAGATATCTGAATATGCGCTTCGCTTCCCTCTATCTTTTCTAACCTGGCTTCCATTTATGCTCCTCCCAACTAAATATTTGCTGATTCATCATTCAGGTTTATACAATTGTTATCCAGAATTTCACAATGTATAATAGTTCTTAAAAAAATTTACCCTACTTTCGGAAAAAATACAACACCTCGGCGCAAGCCGGGGTGTTAATCACCTGATTTCATACATTTATAAGAATAATTAATTAGAATCTGTAAGTCAAGTAAGAGGTGTATCTTTATGGATATTATCTGACTGGTTTATTGCTTTCATGTAAATGTTCCAATAACAAATTCCCTAATTTCAAAAGGAAGATCCCTTGTTCCCATTCCAGATCTTCATCAGCCAAAGTATCCTGGCGGAGAAGATTCAGTGACAAATCAAGATTATCATGGAAAAAATCTGCCAGGTCGGCTACAAAAAGATTCTCGATGGTCTTTAAAATTTTGATTCGGGCTTTGTAAGGCCGAAAAGCGATGAAAATATCTGCACTTTTAACTGTCCGGCGAATATCTTTGATAAGCCTGTTCATGTCTTTACCGGGTGGTGCAGAGATTAGCAAATACCCCTGCTTGATGATCAGGTATCCCCATTGATAATTCTGTTCACAATCATGGGTAATCCAGATAAAGCTGGCCCGTTCCTGATCACTATATAAAAGGCGGAACTTCTTACACTGATATAGCTGTTCCAGCATCAATTCGCTGTGGGCAACATTGGCGATCTGCCATTCCATATGCAAAGGCTGGTTGATCATATTCACCGCGTTTTGTTCAATATCGTCCATGGCCATGATATGCGCTTTTAAAATGCTCTTTCCCCGGTTTTTCAGATAAATGATATCGGTAATATCAAAAGGATTTAACCTTTCCATTAACATCTGATAATTTTTTTCGAACAGATCAAGCATATCAGGCATTACGATGAACATGGGTTCTGTGACCCACATATAATTGGAATCCAAAGGGAGCAGGCGGGTAATGCTGAGCATTCCCGGCACAATATTATGGTGAACATTGGCACCGAAATTTCCATAGGTTTTATATTGTTTCCCTGTAAAATAGTCTTCAAATATCAGTTCATTTCTTCCGCAGGGTATGACAAGGTAAGCCCCGACGAAGCTGGTCATCAGGTTAAAGGCAGCGGTTTTTAAACTGCCGGGGAATCTTTTGGCCTGATGTTCCCAGAACAGATTGGCAATGGTGCTGCTTTCGTTGTTCTGGTAATCAAGTTCATAATACTGCTGATAAAATTGTCCATAGATCCGGTCATTGCTTTCATCCCAAAACTTTCCGGCAGTATTGATATTATCATAGAAATCTTCATGGACATATTGTTCTGCTTTTCCCCAAATCTGTTTGACGGAATAAGAAAAGATTTTCAGATGCTGTTTTACTTCTTCATAAGCCTTTATCTTTTCCCGGTTACTGATTTCATTCCAATAGGGATAAGTGACCAGCTCAGTATTGAAATTCAGCGGAATGTTTTGAAAGTGGCGTATGATCAATTGCGCCTTCTTGCTGACCAGACTGGTGGAAACACCAAACTTTTTGGCTACCACTGCAAAGTTAATTTTTTCACCTTTAAGTGTCCAATAGCTGTATTCCAGGGCAGCCAGCCATTCACGGGTCTGTGATATTTTGGGCCGGTAAATTTTACTGAACTCATTCCAGATAAATAATATCCAGGCCAGCATTTCTCTATCCGCCGTATTTTTGCTGTAGAAATCAAAGGCTGAAATTCCAACTGAACGTATCTCATCATTTATCCAGTTATATACAGTAACATAAGCACTGAGTTCCTGCGCGGTTCTATGTTTCCTGACCTGCAACACAATTGCCTCAGGCTTCATCATTTCTTTGGAAATCCGGTCGCGATCCAGATCAAGCCTGGCCCTTATGACAGCGGTTGGGAAATAGTATTCCCCCTGGCTTCGGGCACGAAGTTCCATAATTTCAAGCTCACTTAGCAGACTATCCAGCAAAACCCTGCCGCGGGTGTCTTTCATTGCTTGCAGAGGGGTCATTTCTTCCAGCTCCAGGTGGGGTGTATTGATCCATTCTTCATAATACTTATCATGCATCACTTCAACTAATATTTCTTCTGCTTCCTGTTCGGAAGAAAAGCTGTATCCATCCAGCCATTCTGCTGATTGGGAATCTGCAAAACTTTCCCATATTATACTGATTTTTTGCGCAATATTGATCAGATCATTGAGTTCATCTGCGGAAACGATCAGATTATGGCGGCATAAATAAAGGCGGTTGAAAGCAGCATTCTTGTTATTCCAGGTAAACTTATACCATTTATCATTATGCTCCAGCAATGCAAACTCTGGATTCGTCATTAGTTCTTGCCGGAAATTGTTGCTGTCATATACGGTAAAAGCAAGGGTACGTGATTTCAGTCGATTCTTTTTGATCCCTTTTTTCAGATCCATAATAAGTCCGCAGGCAACTTCAGCATATTCCCTTTGGAACTTTACAGGATCGTCAAATCCTTCCGCTACTCTTATTGAATTAATTTCCTCATACAGATAATGCCTGTTTTCAGAAAAAGTTAACTTGGGTTTACCCACTAACACCGCTGTATTTCCAATATTAACGATGCGTGCTAAAAACAATAAGCCTTCCTGTAAAACCCGGTTTATTGAACCCAGATCTTTTTCGAGATTATATTCCCGGCCTGTCAATATATCACGCACAGCGATGGTATTATTTTTGACCCACAGGATCCGATAGATTGAAAGATAGGACTCCTTTAAAGCCTGAAAGATAGGAACATACTTTTTATCCAGCTTCTCGTCATTTTCTGCCAGATAAAAGTCAATGACTGGTGAGACGTCTTTCTGGAAACGGAAATTAATAATAAACCACTCCCGGAAAAGTGGCATAAACTCTTCATCAATATGGTTTTCCTGAGCATAAGAAGTAAACCGGCTGTAAGCTGCCGATTCCCAATTATAAAAATATTGGCGGGCGTAATCGGTTAGTTCACCTACCGCATTTTCAATCAGACTGCTATATTTGTTTTTCCTGCTTCTGGGGAAATGAATGACCACACAACTTTCAGGCGAGCCACAGCATTCATCATATGGTTTTCCACTGCCACATTTACATAAACTCTCATGACTTGGTATGTTAGCCATATTAGGATCCTCCCCCAAATACTAAACAGCATTCTACCAAGGATGAAGTTTTAAAAACAAAAATTTTGTACTCAATTAAACTGCATTTATAGAAAATTATTAAAACTTCTCTTATATAATATCAAATAACCAAATATATTATTTAAAAAAATTGCAGTTGGTTTGATAAAGTATTCACTAGTAATAAATGATTTAATCTATCCAAACAGATCCGGCTGATCGTTCGTGGTTCACAGTTAAAAAAAGCGTACCAGGCAGAACCTGATACGCTTTCATTTGAAATCACTTCTATTTTTCTTCCGGAATCCTCATGGCATAGAAGGAACGCCATACAAAAATCAGTGCAATGGCCAGGAATACGATCCCCACATAAGGTGCTACATGTCTGAATGTTTCTGAAATAGAGATCTCCATAGCCAAGAGCCCGAAGAGAGTCGTGAACTTAATGATCGGATTTAAAGCGACTGAAGAGGTATCCTTGAACGGATCACCAACTGTATCTCCAACAACTGAAGCTTCATGCAAGGGGGTTCCCTTTTCCTTCAGATCAACTTCTACAACTTTCTTGGCATTATCCCATGCGCCGCCGGCATTGGCCATAAACACTGCCTGGAACAGTCCAAATACAGCAATAGCGATCAGGTAGGAAATAAAGAAGGCAACCGGTTCGTTCCCGCTCTTGGGAGCAGATATACAAGCAAATGCCAGTGCGAAGGAGAAAATTACGATAAAGATGTTGATCATACCGCTCTGGGCATATTGTGTACATATCTTTACAACTTCTTTGGAGTTTTCCATGTTCGCCTTCGGATCAGAATGCTCATCAAGGTTAATATTTTTCTTGATAAACTGTACTGCACGGTAAGCTCCGGTTGTAACAGCCTGGTTGGAAGCACCGGTAAACCAATAGATAACTGCACCACCAGCGATTAAGCCCAAAATTGTATAAGGATTCAGCATATTAAGTATGGTGGTCGGATCAACTCCCAGGACACTCTGGATAACCAGAATGATGGAGAAAATCATGATGGTGGAGCCTACTACCGCGGTTCCAATCAGAACCGGCTTGGCTGTTGCTTTAAAAGTGTTTCCTGCGCCATCATTGGCTTCCAGATAGTATTTTCCTTTTTCAAAATCGGGTTTGAAGCCAAAATCTTTTTCAATTTCCTTCTCGATATTCGGAACTTCTTCAATAAGGGATAACTCGTAGATGGATTGCGCATTGTCGGTAACCGGTCCATAACTGTCTACGGCAATGGTAACCGGCCCCATGCCCATCATGCCAAAGGCTACCAAACCAAAAGCGAATATGGAAGGAAAGATCATAATCTCACTCAGTCCGAAGCCGCTGAAAACATAAGCACCAAACATCAGACCCACAAATACCATGCCGATCCAGAAAGCACTGAAGTTTCCTGCCACCATACCGGACAGAATATTCAGTGAGGCCCCGCCTTCCCGGGAAGCTTTCACAACTTCCAAGACATGCGTTGATTTAGGGCTGGTAAATATTTTAGTAAATTCAGGGATCAAGGCGGCTCCCAGTGTACCGAAACTGATTATGGTGGCCATGACCCACCAGATTCCTGTTAAGTCAGTGGCCATTCCGGCTCCTGGTCCCAGAATGTAATAACTGACACCAAAGGTGCTGACAATTGAAAGAATAGAAGTAATCCAGATCAAACTGGTGAGAGGTTGTTCAAAATCCATATCCGTTACGCTGCCAAAACGAGCCTGGCTGATAACTCTATTGATATAGAAGGAGACTACTGATGTGATAACCAGCAATACACGCATGACAAATATCCAGGTCAGAAGAATAGTCTGCAGTGCAGGTGCTACTGCCAATACAATGAATGTAACCAGAGCGACCCCTGTTACACCATAGGTTTCAAAACCATCAGCAGTCGGTCCCACGCTGTCACCAGCATTATCACCGGTACAATCCGCAATAACGCCCGGATTCCTGGGATCATCTTCTTTGATACCGAAAGCAATTTTCATCAGGTCTGCCCCGATGTCAGCGATCTTGGTAAATATACCACCGGCAATACGCAGGGCACTGGCTCCCAATGATTCACCAATCGCAAATCCGATAAAACTTGCTCCCGCTAATTCCCGGGGAACAAAAAGCAAAATAATCAGCATCATGATAAGCTCAACGCATACCAGCATGGTTCCAATGCTCATCCCGGCATCTAATGCAGTATTTAATACCTTGAGCGGTTTTCTTTCCAGAGAGGAAAAAGCTGTGCGGCTATTAGCCAGCGTATTCATACGTATGCCGTACCAGGCAACACTATAAGAACCAAGAATCCCAATTACCGTCCACATCAGGATAAACAGCACTGACCCGACAGGCATTTGTGAAAGGAATCCAAAATAAAAAGCAATACACAAACCTATAATAATAAACAATGCAATAAGAAATTTCCCCTGCTGAATCAGATAAATCTTACAAGTCTCATAAATCGTGTTGGCAACATCCAACATAGTCTTGTGGGCTTGATATTTTTCAACCTTCTTATACTGGTACCAGCCAAATAACATACCCAAAACACAAACTGCAATACCGATTATCAGCAAGGATTCCTGTGAAGCTTCCAAATGAGGGATCACCAGGTTTGCTTCACTGGCCAATGCCAATGATGGTGAAAGAGCAAGCACAGGCAGGCTTAAGAGACTAGCCGATAATGCCTTCTTCCAACTAATGAGCTTCATTTACCTAATCACTCTCCTTTTTAATTATTAGTAAAAAACACCTGAAAAGGGAATTACAACAGGTGCTTCACTAAGTACTACAATGATAGAATTTCTCAAACGTAAATAAAAGACTAATTAATCATTATATTAAGCTTTTGCGGACTCTCTTGTCAATTTTAACTGTTTTTTGACAAACTTTCATATTAAGCAGCTAATTTGCTATTTCAGTCTTGACTTGCTCTTATATCTATGTCATTATAAACTGTCAAAGGATTTCTAAAATCTGAATATTCTGCATTAACAACAACGGCGCAGCCGTTTTTTTTGTGCCTTTCATTGCATGAAGGAACCATCCGTTCACTATCTCTTGTCTGTTTTGTCACTAAAACTATTATACCTAAATATAATAGTATTAATATTCTACAATTAAGAATAAGGAGCTGAAAAAATGATCTTTGCCAGTCGTTTTTTGCGCAGAGAAAGTGTTTTTATGACAGGCCCTGATGTTTCAGTCCTGCAAACAAGTCTAAAAAGAGCTGGCTTTTTCTCAGGTCCTGTTGACGGTATATATAATGAAGCAACAGAACAAGCAGTGATTGCTTTTCAAAACGCCCGCTTTCTTCCCGTTGACGGTGTTGTGGGCCCCGATACCTGGATGAAATTAAGAATCCCCGCTGTGCTTAGTCTGCCATATCAACCAGATTTTCAAAGCAATCTTCCTGTTATCAGTATTGATGTGACCAAGCGCCGTCTGACATTCAGCCAAAACGGCGATGCTCCCCGCAGCTACAAAATTGGGGTTGGAAAAAAGTCTACCCCTACCCCTCTGGGCAATTGGTCAGTTGTGCAAAAAGCCACCAACCCTGGCGGTCCCTTTGGAGCAAGATGGATGCGGCTAAGTATCCCCTGGGGCGGGTATGGAATTCACGGCACCAACAATCCCAAATCAATAGGAAAAGCATACAGTCACGGCTGTATACGTATGTATAATGAGGATGTAATTGAATTGTATGACATGACCCCCATCGGTACATCCGTCAACATTCTCGGCCAGGCTTATACCGGCAGATTGTTACAGTTGGGAATGGAAGGTTCTGATGTAAAAGAAGTGCAATTGATGCTCAAAAAACTCGGGTATTACAAATTTAAAGCAGATGGGCAATTCGGTTTGCTGACAGAAGCAGCTGTTAAGAAATTCCAAACCGATAACGGTCTGATCGTGGATGGCATTGTTGGTCCGCAAACCCGCTGGAATTTGCAGAAAAAGCAAGCAATAAAAAGCGGCGATATTGAACCATAAGACTTAATCGGTCTGCACCGGCGCAATCGCCATACAGGGACATTCATTCAAGCACTCTCCGCACATTATGCATAATTGGCGGTCAATAAGATAGGGTCCGATCTGGCTGATGGCCTCTACCGGGCATACATCAGCACACAAACCGCAGGACGAGCATTTTTCTTTTACTATAATATATTCCATTAAGCAGCACCTATAATTGCGATGAGATGACCAGCTTCTGCATATGGTTGGTCCCTTCAATGGTTGTCAGGATCCGGGCATCCCGAACCAGCTGTTCAATAAAAGAACCTTTTTCACATCCTTTGGCCCCCAGAATATCTGCCGCCCCGGTGGTTACTTCCTGGGCTATGGTGCTGGCTGCCACTTTGGCCATGGCCGAAATCACTGAGTAATCACCGCCCTGATCCATTAGCCAGCACGCCTTCCAGGTAATTAGCCGCGCCATCTCAATTTTGGTTGCCATGTCAGCCAGAGCGAAGGCAATCGTTTGGTGGTTGCGGATTCTGGTGCCAAACTGTATGCGGTTTTCTGCATATTCCAGTGCTGTTTCATAAGCAGCCCGGGCGATCCCCACTGAGGTTGCACCTACCATCGCCCTGCCCAGATCAAAAGTCTGGGTCAGCAGCAGATAGCCGCTGCCCGCTTCATCGCTTTTTATAACATTGTTTTTCTCTATATAGGCGTTATCAAATATGGTTTCACCGATATAGGCATAATCAAGTCCAATGGTTTTTCTTTTTACACCTAGGTGAAAACCTTTGGCTGCCTGGGGCACAATAAATACCCTGAGGGCAGCTTTTTTCTGATTGCTTTCTATGGCAGCGATCACGGCAACAAACTTTGCCCGGTCAGCATTGATGACCCAGTCCTTGCGGCCATTTAAAACGAAACCTCCGTCACTTATGACAGCAGAAGACTGCAGCAGTGATAAATCTGAGCCTCCGGCCGCTTCCGTTAAGGCAAAAGAAGCGGTACCTGCATTGACCCCGGTCAGTGCCGGCAGATATTCCTCCTTCTGCCACCTGGATCCAGCCAGTAGTATCGGTTCAGCAGCATGGATGGTCGCATCCACTACTGCCGCCGCACTGGGAAAACCGGCAGCTATTTCTTCGATGACCAGTGCAGTTGTAAACCGGTCCAGTCCCAGCCCTCCGTATTCAATTGGGATGGTAGGACATAGCAGATTATTCTGGGCCAGCAGTCTGATGATTTTTCCTTCAAACTGCTCAGCAGAAAACTCCGGGTGCAGCGCGGTCTTTTTGATCTCAGCAGCTATTTCACGGGCCCATAAAATCACTTTATTTTGCTCAATGCTAAGTGAAAAATCCATGCTATTTACCCCCATTCTTTTTCCACTGCAGATAATTTATATGATCTATCACCTGTAATAATTGTTTCTCATCGAGCTTATCCAGCATAGTTTCGATTTTGCGGCGGGAACTTTCCTTTTCCGAGTCGTCTTCGTTGGTGTTGCCTGCGGAAATTGATTCTACAAAATAATCCAGCGGTTTATCCAGGATTTTAGCCAACGCTTCCAGCTGCGACAGGTAAAGCCTGCGTTTACCTTTTTCGTAGTTAGACAGAGCTGACTGGGAACATCCCATCGTTTTCGCTAGTTGTTCCTGGCTAAGCCCTTTTTCTTCCCTGGCCAGTTGTATTTTTAAGCCAATACTTTTAAAACTCATGCCCCGCCTCCTAAAGATCATGATAACGTAATTCAAATCCGTCCACAATTTATTTAACAAATCACAGATCATATATAATGAAAGAAGAGGGCGATGTGAAATGCACCCCCAAATATTATTTATGTCTAACATTTGGGGCGCATTTCAATGCTCACAGCCCTCTTTTTACGTTGTTAATGATATCCTATTTGATATACTTCAGCTTTCTTGCTTCTTCCGTCAGTTCATCCCGGAAATCCGGGTGGGCGATCCGAATCAGCGCCCTGGTTCTCTCCCGGAGATCGAATCCTTTGAGCCAGGCTACTCCGTATTCAGTAACAATATATTGGACATCATTTCTGGTAGTGGTTACCAGAGATCCCGGTGTCAGTGTCGGTACAATACTGGAATGCGTAACACCTTGTTTATCTTTATAAGTAGAGTACAGAGCCAGAAATGCTTTGCCGCCTTTGGAGCGCCAGGTCCCTTCCGTAAAATCCATCTGCCCGCCGGCACCTGAGTATTGCCGGGTCCCGATTGCTTCTGAGGCGCATTGCCCGGTAAAATCAACCTCCAGAGTAGCATTGATGGATACTACATTATCATTGCGGGAAATATTATAAGGATCATTGACCCATTCAGAGTCATATAATTCGACCAGGGGGTTACGATCCATAAAATCATATAGTCTTTTGGTCCCCATGGCAAAGCAAGCGATCCATTTACGTGGCATGAAGTTCTTTTTGGCACAGGTGATCACCCCGGCCTCATAAAGGTCCACCATGGTATCACAGAGCATTTCGGTATGGATCCCCAGATCCTTTTTATTGATCAGGTATTTGGCCACCGCATTGGGCATGCCCCCGATCCCCAGCTGCAGGCAGGCTCCGTCAGGCACCATATCTGCAATATACTGACCGATCAATTCGTCCTGTTCAGAGATGGGAATAGGCGGCAGTTCAAACAGTGGTACATCATTTTCAACAACGGCCGCCAGCTCAGAGATATGAAAATGGTTATTGCCATTGGTCCAGGGCATGTGTTGATTGACTTCTGCCAGAATGATACAACCTGGGTTGCGGCGGATAAAACCATAGATATACTCAGGGTTGGCACCCGTACTGAAATATCCGTGTTTATCCATGGGACTGACCGTAATCAAGCCGGCATGCAGTCCGACCCGGGCTGTCATCAGCGGTCCGTCTGCCAGGCGGTGCGGCACATAGGAAAAATAATTGTTTTCAAGAAAATACCTTTCTAATGGACCGGCGTACATAGTGTCCAGCGTGTTGTTGTACTGCTCACATTTTTCGATCAATTCAGGATTATGCAAGGCGCTGGGCCGGACCGAAAGGGAGAAAAGAAATCTGGCATTCTTTAAATCTCCCGCTGCCATTCTGCGTATCAAGGCGTCAACGATCTTGGTGGGCTGCCCGTTGATGGAAGCCGAAGCGATCAATTGTCCGTCTGACAGAAGCTTAACCGAATCTTCTGCCGACATTAACTTACTCTTATACATTTCCTTCCATTTGTTTTCCATTGCATTTCCTCCCCCATGTAAATCTTATTCGTAGATTTTTTCCCCTTCCGCGAAGGCATTCAATGCATCCAATTCACTGTTCCGTTTTTCTCCGCTGGAGATCTCTGCCAGTCTTTCCCGGTAATGCTCATGCTGGATAATCAAGCTCATGATCTCATTTGTCCCCACCCAAATCATTGACAACCTTAAATCACGGACAATTTTTTCGATGGGATACACATCCGTATAGCCTATCCCGCCCATTACCTGCATTGCCAGATTGGCAACATCCCAGCACTGCTCAGTGACAAACTTTTTGGACTCAGAAGCCATGCGCCGGCAACGGCTGGCTTTTACCCGGCCGGAATCAATTGCCAATGCAGTAGTATGAATCATAGCCCGGGCACTGTCCAGCTTGGTAACCATTTCTGCTACTTTAAAACTTACTGCCTGGAAATTTTTTATTTCCGTACCAAAAGCTTTTCGTTTGGTACTGTAGTCAGTGGCAATCTCCAGAGCCGGACGGGCAGCACCAATGGTCATGGCAGCAGTACCAAACCGTTCCGGTATCATCATTTGATTAAATACAGTACCCGCTCCGTTTATTTCTCCGATCACATTTTCTTTCGGAACCCTGACGTTTTCGAAAACCACCCGGGCTGTGCCTCCGCCGCGGGAGCCCATCAGGTTATACAGATACTCTGTTTTGACTCCCATCTCTCTTTCCACCATAAAACAGGTCATCGACTTGCCGGAAGGAGCATCCGGGTCGGTTTTGGCATATACCAAAAAGTAATCAGCCCCTTCGCCGCCGACAATAAAACGCTTTTGACCATTCAGAATAAAATCTTCTCCATCTCTCCTGGCAATGGTAGTAGCCCCAAAGAAGTCAGATCCTCCCCGGGGTTCGGTCAGACACTCTGCCGCAAATTTTTCCCCTTTGCAGATGGGCGGCAGGTACTTCTTCTTTTGTTCTTCCGTGCCAAAATGGACCAGTGCTTCTGTCACCACGTCACCGGTCACGCCCCAGGCACAACCGAAAATATAACCGGGGACACATACTTCTTCGGCAACGATGACGTCATCCTGCCACTGCCCCCCTCTTCCGCCATATTCTTTTGGCACCCTGATTCCGATGAGATTGCGCCGGCCGGCTTCCACCATAAACTCTTTCGGATATTTGATTTTGTCCGCATCCATATCCAAAATGTACTCACGGGGGATCCATTTGACCAAATCCCTTGTTTCATCCCGAAGCTGCAGCTGCTCCGGTGTCATTAAAAAATCGAACATTTTTATCACGCTCCCTCTTTAAATTATTACACTTTGTCATAAAAAATCCTCTTTTGTAATGAATGATTTTTTATCTTTATTAATCTTTCGCTCTCGCATGGGTTTGATCAATAATCAGGAAAGTCATTGAATTTCAGACAGCAAAATTTTCAGCGTGAGGCCCTGATTGAAGGTGCGCAAACACTGATTATAATTGACATTCCCCCAAAGCTTGTGTATTATAAAGAAGTTCGGGGCGTGGCGCAGCTTGGTAGCGCGTCTGATTTGGGATCAGAAGGTCGCATGTTCAAATCATGTCGCCCCGACCATTATAAAAACAAAAAATCGCAGGTTTTCCTGCGGTTTTTTTTTGTTCCACTGTTGCTACAACTTTTACACTTTCCTGGTACGCTTTTCCAATCATCCAAAATGACACGCTGCCTGGCTTCGAAGTTTCTGTCATTGTCACAACTTTGCAGGAATTTGCGGGACACGATAGTAGATTTCTTCGCCCTTTCAAAATCAGCCAATTCCGCATTCGCCGTTTCCAAATCCTTTACTGTGATTTCCAAGTGAACCGTAGTTGATTCAAAGCTGTGAATAAATTATTATTTAATAACAAGGATGGTGATTAATAATGAAAATATCTGAGATTATGACCAGAAAACCACATGTACTATCACCAACGCAAACCATTGTCGAAGCTGCCAGACTGTTTTTACGTCATCATATCGATGGTGCTCCGGTGGTAGACACCAAAAATCAGCTGATCGGACTTATTGGAAAGACTCAGTTATACCAGGCCTTGGCTGAAAACACCGCACTTAACTGTCCCATTGAAAAAATTATGCTTACTGAAGTCATTACCTGCCACCCTGATGATGATATCGATACCATCCTCGATAAAGACTTGAGCCGCCTTCCGGTCATTAAAGATGGGAAAGTAGTCGGTATCGTTACCTTTTCTGATTTGATCAGGCATTATAATATGGAAATAAAAGATTTAAAAGATGTAAAGCTGATGAAGGAGCAATTGGATGCTGTTTTTGAAGCCTCTTTTGATTACTTGTTTGTAACCGATGCTGAAGGCAGAGTAACCAAAGCCAATCAGGCATATTACCGGATCACTGGAATCAAACCCGAAGAGGTCATCGGCAAAACCATGTATGAATTAGTAGCCCAGGGTTTTTATGACCGTTCTTGTAGCGTGGAAGTAATTGAAACATTAAAACCCGTAACATTTGTACAGAAGATCAAGACTGGACGCACAGTTCTGGTTACCGGGAACCCGGTTTTTGATGAAAACGGCAAACTGATCAGCGTTATTACCAATGGCCGCGATATTACTGAACTCAATGAACTGAAAGATGCAGTAGAACACGTCAAGAGCTTGAGCCAGCATTACAAAAACGAGTTGAAGAGAGTAGAAGGCTGGTCAGACTTCGTTGTAGCAGCCCCGGTCATGGTGGAATTGATGGAAAAAATTTCTCACCTGGCGCAGTTTGATTCGGCGGTTTTAATTACAGGTGAATCAGGGGTGGGCAAGGAAATAATAGCCCATCAGATCCACCTGCAAAGTCCGCGGAGCGAGAAACCCTATATTCGTATCAACTGCGCAGCGATACCCGAAAATCTTCTGGAATCAGAACTGTTTGGCTACGTGGAAGGCGCTTTTACCGGTGCAAAAAAGGGCGGTAAAATAGGCATTTTTGAACTTGCCAACGGTGGCACCTTGCTTTTGGACGAAATTGGTGAGCTTCCCATGGGCATGCAGGCCAAATTATTAAGAGTCATACAAGAAAACGAAGTAACTCGTATCGGCAGTACCAAGACTAGCAAAATCGATGTGAGAATCATTACATCTACCAATCGCAATATTAATGAAATGGTAAAAGATAACCAATTCCGCAAAGATTTATTTTATCGTTTGAATGTTGTTCCAATCAGAGTACCCTCATTGCGGGAGAGGCGAGAAGAAATCCCGGCCCTGGTGCATCACTTTTTAGATAAGTTTAACAGCCAGTATAAACTGCACAAGCAAATAGATCCGCGCTTGATAAATAAATTGATGAATTACGATTGGCCGGGAAATGTACGGGAGTTGAGCAATGTGATAGAAAGAGCGGTTGTAACAAGTCCCGATGAATTGATAAGAGATATTATACTTGAGTCCAATGAATATGGTGACGATAACACATTGAAACTGGAAGCAGTTGATAGTTTAAAAGATATTGTACAGGGAATAGAAAAACATTATATAAAAACTACTTTTGATAAATTTGGCAGCACACGTAAAGCTGCTGCAGCCCTGGGTATCAGCCAGTCAACTTTTTGCCGCAAAGCAGCCATGTATGATATTAAGCTAACTGATGAGGGGCTTCATTAAAACAAAGCGAGTCATTTTTATAGCAGTCGAACCGTAATTGGTTCAACTGCTTTTTTTTATGAGCTTGTGCCGTTACTGCCAACTGTCTCTAAACAATTTTCCTGTAAAAACTTAATATATGACCTTGCACATGATTTGATAACGGTTCGATATCATATTCTATTTCTACGGTCTATTCAAAATTCGAATACGTTTACTTTGAAATCATTGCTTAAACCCTGTCGTTTTTGTTTAACAATCAATTTTATTGTTATCTGGCAAAAAAATTGCAAGTTAAAATTATGAAGCATTACTCAGATAGGAGGTCTATTTTGGAGGTTGTCGGTTAATCTATTCTTAACAAGAAAAAGGAGGGGCTCATTGAATGATTAAAATTCGCAGTACAAAAGTAATTGGGTTGTTGTTAGTTATGGTCATGTTGCTTAGTTTGGTCGCTGGCTGTGGTGGTGGCGACAGTAAGACCACAACAGTTGAAGAAATCAAAATCGGAAACATCATTCCTCTGTCCGGCTCGGCTGCTCCCCTGGGTAAAATAGGCCAGGAAGCCCGTGACATGGCTGTGGAAGAAATCAATGCCGCTGGCGGCATCAAATCCATGGGCGGCGCTCAAATCAAAATGCTTTATGCTGACAGTAAAGGCGACCCGGCAACCGGTGTTTCTGAAGCTGAACGTCTGATAACCCTTGAAGAAGTAGCACTGCTCACCGGAACCTATCAAAGCGGTGTTGCCATGCCTTCTACTGAAGTAGCGGAAAGATATGGGATTCCGTTCGTAGTTCCTGTTCCTTCTGAAGACGCTATTACTGAACGTGGTTTCAAAAACGTATTTCGCCTGGCTGAAAAAACCAGTTGGAGAAATCGTGACCAGGTAACCTTTATAAAAGAAATGGCAGAAAAATTTAATACTCCTGTTAAAACAGTTGCATTGATCTATGAGAATACTGCATGGGGACAAGGGGCAGTACGTGCCTGGGAAAAATACATCCCTGAAGCCGGCCTTGAAATCGTTTTAAAAGAGCCCTATCCCTCCAATTCATCAGATTTGACCCCGGTGGTTTTAAAGGCTAAAAACCTCAATCCTGACATCATTATGATGGTATCCTATGTATCTGATGCTGCTCTTTTAACCAATACTTTTGCTGAGCATAAGGTGATGCCGAAAGCATATATCGGCACCAGCGGAGGCTTTGCTGATCCTGCTTACTTTGAACTCACCGGCGACAACTGTGAATACTACTTCGATATTGCCACCTGGGAACCAGACGTTAACCGTCCATTCTCTGCTGATGTGAATAAGGCTTTCAAAGAAAAATATGGCTATTCCATGAATGCCGAAGCAGTCAAAGCTTATACCGCCATGTATGTTATCGCTGATGCTTTGGAAAGAGCTGGTTCGACTGATCCCGAAGCTTTAAGAAAAGCTTTGTCTGAAACCAATATTACGGAAGGTCCGTCCCAGATGTACGCTTCTGAAGTGGTATTTGATGAAACTGGCCAAATGGTGAATGCTCCTCTGGTTATTTCCCAAATGCGCAAAGTTGATGGCAAAATGGAAAGAGTCAGTGTATGGCCTGAGGAAGAAGCTCGTCCGGGGATGGAAATTGTATGGCCCTATCCCGGCGTAGGCAAATAATTTAGTCTGTAGTCCGGTCCGGTAAAGCCTTTGGGCTTTACCGGACAATGTAAAGGGGTGATGTACAAAATGGATTCTCTCTCTGTCATCGTTAACGGAATAAGTATGGGCGCGATATATGGACTAATTGCCTTGGGTCTGACTCTCATTTTCGGTATCATGAAAATTATTAACTTTGCCCATGGTGCACTCTTGATGCTCTCCATGATGTGCTCTTACTGGACCTGGAAATATACTGGAATCAACCCCTACCTGTTGATCATCATGATCGCACCGGTGATGTTTGTAATTGGATATTCTACGGAAAGATTTTTCATAAAACCGGTTTTGGATGCACAAAAAGATGTTCGTGAACCCATAGCGGTTTTGCTTTTGACAGCAGCATTTGCAATAGTTCTTGAAAACCTCTCCTTAATGTTGTTTGGTGCAGATTATGTCATGGCCAAAACAACTGTGACTGATGCCACTATCGCTTTTGGAGGAGTAACATTAAGTGCTGCCAGGTTTTACGCCTTGATTATTGCTCTGGTGATTTCCGGCGGATTTTATCTGTTCCTGCAATACACTGAACTGGGCCGCAAACTTAGATCCTGCGGTCAGGACAGAAATACTGCTTCGTTAATGGGGATTGATGTACCTAAAACTTTCGCTATTGCCTTTGGTATTGGAACAGCCTTATTGGCTGTAGCCGCTATTACTCTGTTGCCATTCTATTATGTTCATCCTACCGTCGGAAATGTTTTCATGACCAAAGCCTTTATCGTTGTGGTTTTGGGAGGCCTGGGCAGTGTTCCCGGCGCTCTGCTTGGCGGTATCATAATAGGATTGATTGAATCAATTGGTGCCCAATACATGACGGCTACGTTAACGACTGTGATCGTTTACGCAATATTCCTGCTTATACTTTTCATAAAACCGTCGGGCCTTTTTGGTTCCCGCTTGGAATGGTAGGTGGCTAAAATGGATGCAGTGAAAACAAAGAAAATAAGTTTAATCGTATTATTTTTGGTTATTGGTTTTATCATTCCCCAGTTTGTCACCAAGCCTTATTATTTACACGTTATTACAATGTGTCTGTTATGGGCTTATCTTGCTTCTTCCTGGAATCTATTTTGTGGATTTGCCGGGCAGCTTTCTTTAGGACATGGTGTTTTTACAGCTGTGGGAGCTTATGTAGCAGTGATGCTTTTTAATGACTACAACATATCTCCCTGGATCGGTATGTTTGCAGGAGCTGGGGCAGCAGTACTGCTCAGTATTTTGATCGGTTATCCGACTTTTAAACTCCGTGGTGCTTATTATGCCCTGGCAACCGTAGCAATTGGTTCAGGGGTCGTGGTTTTGATTGAGAATACACAGGCATTGGGTCCTTTTCGTGTAGGCGGCGCAGAAGGATTGATCGTTAAGCTGATGGGAAATGCACCAGCCTTCTTTCAGTTTATGTCCAAACAGCCTTACTATTATATTGCACTGGTCATGCTGATTATTGTGGTTCTGTTTGCCTTTTGGCTCAAGAATTCGCGCTTGGGTTATTACCTTTCAGCGCTGAAAGAGGATCCAGAAGCCGCCGAAGCCCTGGGTATCAATGTACGCAATGCTAAATTGGTCGCCGCTGCTTACAGCGCATTTTTCACAGCCATTGGCGGCGTTTATTACGCTATGCTGATACGGTATCTGGAGCCCAATGCCATAGCCGGACCAATGATGTCTAATGAAATGGTTTTCCTGGCGGTAGTCGGCGGCAGCGGTACTGTATTAGGCCCGGTTGTGGGCGGCATCACCCTTCATGCCATCAGTGAAGTGATCCAGTTCTATTTTGGTGATCTGGCACAAGGGCTGCATTTATTTATCTACGGCTTGATCGTTGTATTTATGATCATGTTTAAACCTCAGGGAATTATTGAAATTTTACAAAAATACTATAATCGCTTCTTAGGTATAACTGACCGGGGGGAGGATGAGAAAAGTGTCAAACGCACTGCTGGAAGTTAATGAACTTACCATAAATTTTGGCGGACTGATCGCAGTTAACCAATTAGACATGAAAGTAAACACTGGAGAAGCCGTTGGTCTTATCGGACCAAACGGCGCAGGCAAAACATCTGCTTTTAACTTGATCTCCGGTGTTTATAAACCTACCCATGGTCAGGTCTTTTTTGATGGCGAAAATATAACCGGCTTAACCCCTTATCAAGTGAATCGCAAAGGCATTGGCCGGACTTTCCAGGTGGTCAAACCTTTTGGTTCCATGACCGTTCTGGAAAATGTTATGGTGGGCGGCTTTGTTCACACCAGCAAACGTTCAAAATCAAGAGAAATTGCGATGCAGGTGATTGAGCAGGTAGATTTAAAGCGGAAGATTAACTCGCTGGCAAAGAATCTGACTTTATCAGATCGTAAACGGCTGGAAGTAGCAAAGGCACTGGCTACTCAACCTAAACTTCTCTTACTGGACGAAGTCCTGGCCGGATTGAATCCGACCGAAATAGAGGAGGCTGTAAAAATGATTAAATCCATCAACAAGAGCGGAATAAGCATTTTGATGATCGAGCATGTTCTTCAGGCGACGATGGCGATTTGCAGTCACATCGTAGTCCTAGACTATGGAAAGAAAATTGCCGAAGGTACCCCTCAGGAAGTAACCAGTAATCCTGAAGTTATCAAGGCATATTTGGGTGATGATTATGAAGCTGTTAACAATTAAAAATCTTAACTCAGGATATGGTGATATAAAGGTCATCAAAAATGTTTCGCTCGAAATAAACACTGGTGAGATCGTCAGTATTGTTGGTGCCAACGGAGCGGGTAAAACTACCCTTCTGAAAACAATATCCGGCGTTATCCCAGCAGAAAGCGGGGAAATTGTCTTTGACGGGAAGCGGATCGAGCATCTCCCTCCCCATATGATTACGGATTTGGGCATTATCCAGGTTCCGGAAGGCAGACGTATATTCCCTATGTTCACAGTTTATGAAAACCTGCTTATTGGCTCGGTTCTTCCGAGAACCATTAAGGAACGCAAGAATAATCTTGAACGTGTGTTTGAATTACTTCCCCGGCTGGCTGAAAGAAAAACTCAGGTTGGAAGTACGCTAAGCGGCGGTGAACAACAGATGCTGGCAATAGGCAGAGCACTTATGGGTATGCCACGTATTTTAATGCTTGATGAACCTTCATTGGGCTTATCGCCAAAGTTAGTATCGACGGTTTTTGAGATCATTTCTAAAATCAACAGCCAGGGAATCACCGTTGTATTGGTGGAACAAAATGTGAAACAAGCACTGAAATTGAGCCAGCGCGCTTACGTTTTGGAAAACGGTATGATTGCACTGGAAGGTTCTGCGGAAAAAATAATCAATGATCCGCAAGTCAAAAAAGCCTATTTAGGTTTATAAATAATATGCTGGATGGATCTGTGAAATTGTTGCTAGGGAGGAATTGCTGTGATCAACTGGCAGGATCATTATCAAAGTAAAATTTGTACACCAGATGATGCTGTAAAAAGTATCAAATCAGGTGATTATGTTGTTGTATCTCATGCCTGCGGCGAACCTCGTTCCTTAACCAAAGCTATGAGTGAACGTTATGCAGAACTTCGCGATGTAAAAGTTGTACATCGGGTGGGTATGGGAGAATGTTTATATGCCCAGCCAGGTATGGAAGAACACTTCCGTCATATTTCATTGTTTGGGGGCATCAATACCCGTAAAGCCATCTATGAAGGACGGGCTGATTATATCCCCCGTTTTATCTCTGAAACACCGGCATTGTTTCTGGAAGGGCATATTCCTGTAGATGTTGCCTTGATTACGGTAAGCCCCCCGGATAAATACGGTTATTGCAGCCTGGGTATTTCAGTTGATTATTCTCTCCCGGCTGCCAGGATGGCCAAAACAGTGATTGCAGAAGTTAACGTTAATATGCCGAGAACACTGGGTGATAGTTTTATGTCAGTAAAAGATATTGCCCACTTTGTATTGTCTGATGCCCCTTTAATGGAAGTTGAACCTGCAACTCAGACGAATGTAGAAGTTCAAATTGGCAATTACTGCGCAGATTTGATCGAAAACGGTTCTACTTTGCAGATGGGGATAGGCGCTATTCCTGATGCAGTACTGGCTGCCATGGTCAACAAAAAAGACCTGGGGATCCATACCGAAATGTTTTCCGACGGTCTGGTACCCTTAGTTGAAATGGGTGTCATCAATGGTTCAAAGAAAACGATTCATCCCTATAAAATAATATCTACCTTCATGATGGGTACCAAAGCTTTATATAAATGGCTGGATGACAATCCTTTAGTAGAAATGCACCCTGAAAACTATGTCAATGATCCCTGGGTCATCGCCCAAAATTACAAAGTAGTGTCGATAAACTCGGCACTGCAGATTGATGTTTTAGGACAGGTGGCGGCTGATACCATCGGTCCCAAACAGTTCAGCGGCGTAGGAGGACAGATCGATTTTATTCGCGGAGCTAAACGTTCTGTTGGCGGAGGAAAATCAATTATTGCTGTACCTTCTACCGCTTCAGGCGGCAAAGTAAGCCGCATCGTGCCCTCTCTTTACGAAGGAACTGCAGTGACAACCACCCGAAATGAAGTGGATTTTGTAATAACTGAATTTGGAGTTGCGCAACTGTCAGGCAAAACCAATCTGGAGCGGCTGAAAGCACTGGTTGGTATCAGTCATCCGGATTTCAGGGATGAAATCATGTTCAACGCTAAAAAGCTGTATTATGGAGCCTGATAGGCTCCTTGCATCGTACTAAAATTTTTGTTAGGAGGAATAAATAATGGATTTCGCACTTACCAGTGAATATGAAATGATACGTTCATCAGTCAGGGATTTTGCAGAAAATGTTTTGAAACCAAATGTAGCAGACCGTGACGAGCGGGAATATTTTGATCGGTCTGTATTTTCACAAATGGCAGAACTTGGCCTGACCGGAATCCCCTTTGAAGATACTTATGGCGGAGCCGGCATGGATTACGTGGCTTATGCTATAGCAGTTGAGGAACTTGGCAGGGTCGATCCTTCAGCCGCAGATACCTTATCCTCCCATGTAAGCCTTGGTACCTGGCCGATCTATAAATACGGAACCGAAGAACAGAAACAGAAATATTTAGTGCCTCTGGCAACCGGAGAAAAAATCGGAGCCTTTGGTCTGACCGAACCCAATGCCGGCAGTGATGCCATGGGCATGACCTGTAAAGCAGTACTTGACGGGGACAATTATATTTTAAACGGACGCAAAATCTTTATAACCAATGCCGAAGCCGCAGACACCTATATCGTTTTTGCCCGTACCGGCCCAGCTGAGTTGAAAAGCAAGGCCTTCAGCGCTTTCATCGTTGAAAAGGGTTATCCCGGCTTCACTTTCGGCAAATTTGAGAAAAAAATGGGGCTCCGCGGCACCCAGAACTGTGACCTGATATTTGAAAACTGCCCGGTTCCCAAAGAAAATCTCCTGGGTAAAGAAGGCGAAGGCTTTAAGATTGCCATGTCTACTCTGGATGGAGGACGTATCGGCATCGCTGCTCAATCAGTGGGAATTGCCCAGGGAGCTTTTGAAGAGGCATTGAATTATGCGAAAACCAGAGTTCAATTTGGCAAACCCATCTCTGCCCTGCAGGCGATCCAGTTTAAACTGGCGGATATGGCTCTGGAAATAAAAGCTTCCCGCTTGCTGACTTACGATGTTGCCTGGAGAAAAAGCAATGATATGGAATATGCCATCGATGCTGCCATGGCCAAATTAAAAGCTTCAGAAACAGCCAATTGGGTAGCCAATCAAGCAGTTCAGATCCACGGCGGGTATGGTTATACCAGGGAATATCCAGTGGAACGCATAATGAGAGATGCAAAAATTACTGAATTATATGAAGGCACCAGTGAGATTCAAAGAGTCGTTATAGCCAACAATATTTTACGCTAATCAGTTATTGCGCCATGTTTTTACGGGAGGAGGTTTGCTAATATGGGCTATGAGAATAAAGTCCGCAATTGGGATGATATGCAGGTTGGCGATTCAGCGAGTTTTACCAAAACCATGACAGAAACTGATGTTATCTTATGGGTTGGACTAACAGGAGACTTTAATCCCATTCACATCGACAAGGAATACGCCAAATCCACGCGTTTTGGCAACGTATTGGTTCCCGGCGTCCTGGTTCTTGGCCTGGTTTCAAATGTAATGACCCAGGTTACTTTTGGTCATGTTTATGCCAATCAATCCATTAAGTTTTTGAAGCCTGTTTATATAGGAGACACGATTACCGCAACGGGTACGATTATTGAAAAGCTGGATGAAAAAAATATGGTCAAAGTAGAAACCAAATGTGTCAACCAGGATGGAGCCCTGGTAATGATAGGAGAAGGCATGGAGTATATCCTGCGCTAACAATATAAAGTATTAAAGGGCAGTATTGTTTTTCCCATCGGAGAAAAACAATACTGCCCTTTTGTTTTGATGGCAAGAGAAATCATGGGTTTCAAGAATGGTTAAAAAGTATTCGATCAGGATCGGATCAAACTGGGTCCCGGCACATCTGCGCAATTCAGTTTTAATTTCTTCTATATCCATGGCTTTTCGATACGGCCGGTCATTCATCATTGCATCAAAAGCATCTGCAATAGCAAGCACACGACATTGCAGAGGAATATCGCCGCCTTTCAAACCCAATGGATAACCGTTGCCATCCCACCATTCATGGTGTTTTAAGATCCAGTCGGCAATGTGAGCAAAATCAGGGGAAGACTGTACAATTCTATAGCCAATTTCACAATGTTTTTTCATTTCCTCATATTCTTCGCTGGTTAGTTTATCCTGTTTAAACAGGATTTGATCAGGGACTCCTACTTTGCCTATGTCATGGAAGCGGGCGAATAAGCATAAATCATTGATCTCATGTTCATGCATGCCTATCGCTTCTCCGAGAGCTACAACAATGTTCTGCATTCGATCTGCATGTCCCTCAGTAATAAAATCCCGTGCCTCCAGGGCTTTCATTACCATTTCTACAATGGCACTGCGATTGCTGCGGCTATGCATTAATTTTTCACGGTACATGGCTTCATCGGCCCTTTTAAAAGCTTCCATGATTTTTTCCTGAGGACTTACTCTTATGGCATAACCCAATGAAATACTGATCGGTATATCTGAGGTAGCATCATTTATCTGTTTTATGTCGCTGCGAATGGAATCCAGTAATTCATTCAATTCTTCTTCACCATAATCGGGGATCAGGACGGCAAACTCATCTCCGCCGATACGGGCAACAGTAGCCTTAGCCGGAGAACAGTTTTTCAATAGTTTAGCTGCATTTAACAGTAAACGGTCCCCCACCGTATGCCCCAGCGTATCATTTACCAGTTTCAAACCATCAACGTCACAAACCAAAATCGCTACAGGTACAGTATTTGAATTATCAAGCTCTGATACCCTGCGTTCAAAGAAACTGCGGTTGTAAAGTTTGGTTAAAACATCATAATCGATTAGATATTGTATTTCTTTTTCCGCTTTTTTACGTTCTTCGATTTCTCTGTAATTAATGATCCCACCGATCATCTCACCGGAATCATTATAGTTAGCCCGGCCAATCCCTTCCAGCCATTTATACCCGTCTTGCCTGGTCTTGAATCGAAACTCCGCCCGACCGGAAGTTCCTTCCCGGATGCATTCACGAACAATATCTAAAGCGTTTGCAGCATCTTCCGGATGAACTAAATCAAAAATATTCGTTCCCAGTAATTCCTCAGGCTGCCATCCGGTAATCGTATATAAGGAAGGGCTTATATAAACAAATCTTCCAACACTGTCTACCTGAATTATGATGTCTGTCATATTATCAGTGATGTGACGGAGATTGTACTCACTTTTCGCTAACTGGTCAATGATTAGCCCTACATTAAAATTAATGGTGTTATAGCCAAGGGCTAAGGCTCCCAGTTCATCTTTCCTCCCTGTCCAGGTACTGTCCAGCCGCCGGCTGAAATCACCTTCTGCCATCTTCCTATAATAAGCAGTTATCATATTTATGGGAAGGCTGATGGTGCGCCCAAACCTAAATGCAAAAAATAGGCCCAAGATGATGGCAAAAACTGATGCAATAAGTATGGCTCTATTTAACGATATCAAGCCCGTCAGCAGTTCCTTCTTCGGTGCAGCTACCGCAATCGACCAATTGGTTTTTTCAATGGGAGCATAACCTGCTATCATAGCAGTGCCGTCATTAAGAACATATTCAGTATAATATGTACTCGCGGTGATTCTCACATCTTGCATATTATCGACTGCGAGCTGCTCAAATTCTGTAAGTTCATTATATGGCCTAAAAAGCATATCTTTATCAGGATGAGCCAGAATGGTTCCGTCTCCGCTCAAAATAAAGGAATAGCTTTCTGGCCGATTACTAATTTCACTTAGCATACGACTAAGAATACCGGCATCCTCTATCCCTACCAGCACTCCGACAATCTGCCCCCCGCTCTCTATAGGTACAGCAAAAGCCATATTCATTGAATTATCATCATTGATTTTAAAAGGCTGGGAGTAACTTTTTTCTCCTTTTATTGCATTTTCAAAATATGGCTGTTGACTGATCTGTGTTGATGTACCGTCAATGAACCGCAGCATTCCATCAGGCGCTGCAACACCTATAGATTTCAAGTGCAGTCGTTTGGCTTCATCGATCAATACTGGCAGCTGCTCATTCCAATTCATATTATATATTGCATTGTTTCTGGCAATGGTTTCAACAATACTAAGATTCGCTTCCAGATCGGTTACGATGAGCTTACCCTCAACTTCAGCCCGGGCAACAAGATTATCGATGGCCATTTCATGTAAAGCATTACTGGCACGAGCTGATGCAATATATCCCAATCCGATACATACCAGCATTATTACCAGACTGAAGCTGATCATCAATTTAGCCCCAATGCTCTTCAAAACTTCGCCTTCCTTACAAAAAGATGCTTAACATCAAATAGAAACAATTACATATCTTGGTTAATTTCTTTAAAAATGTGCATATTCCTGCAATTTTTTCATTTTTTCTTGCGAATCAGTGAGGGAAGGATAAAGGATTGATCAGGAAATACGGGTAAAACAAGATTTAACCGAGAAGCTTTACGCCAGCCACAGGAAATAAACTCCCATGATAATGATGATGATACCAGCTGTTTTTTCCAGCATGGCGTTCCATCTGGCAAACACTTCCATGCGGGTGATTAAAGCAGTGAAAGTTCCAACTAAAATAATTGGTATTCCCTGCCCCAATGCATAAATAAACAGCAGGGTCGCTCCATATATCCACTGTCCGCTGGCAAAAGCCAGAGAAAGAATAACCAATAGGATCGGGGTCCCGCATTGGGATCCCACCAGCCCCATGATCATACCCAACAAAAAGCTGCCGCCTAAACCCTTCTGCTCCATAGTCTTATTTAACAGACTATTGCCGAAGTTGGTGTTGAATTTCAGGATCCCGGCCAGGTTCAAACCCATCAAAATACATACTGCGGCTACGAAATAGTAAAGTATGCTGCGATTGGTGCCAAATATACCCCCAATAGAGGCAATAATGATACCCAGCAGCACAAAGGTTACGGCCGTTCCCAAAACGAAAAAACAAGAAAGAGCGAAACCGCGCTGACGCCCGATTTCGCTTCCGCCGACATATGCCATAAGAATTGGCATGATACTTAAATTACATGGACCAATACCGGCAATAATGCCGGCTATAAAGACCAGAACGTACCCGTATAGTGAAAATGAGCTGAGCATTTGGGGTGCCAGTTCATTTATAAAATCCACTAATCACTTACCACCTTATTTAATTCTGTTCTTATTTCATCAGGTTCCAGCACGCCAACCACACTAAAGCTGATATTTCCCTGTTTATCCATGAAAAAACTGGTGGGTACATATTGAATTGGATACTGCCTGAGCATATCCTGGTTTTCCGCATTATTGACATCGACTTTAACCAATGAAACTTTCCCCTGGTATTCCAGCATAACCGGACCGGCCAGCTTTTCCAATTCTACGCAGGCCGGTCAGGTAGCAGAAGTGAATATCAGCCATACTCCCTCACCGGCATCAAAAGCTTGCTGCATCTGTTCATTGATTGCTGCCGAAGACCGGGCAGAATCCAATTCCTCCGGTTCCTGCATAAACGGATACCAGTGCTGCTTATAGGCAACCATCACTAACAACGCTGCTGCCAGGATCAATATCAAAATACGCCGGTACATCAATAAACCGCCTTGCTTATTGTTTTTTTAGTTCTTCGATAATCTCGTCCAGTGCTTCTACAGATACGCGGCTGGCTAAACGGGCTTCACCATTTACAAATGTGATCGGATATTCATAGCCGCGCTTAATGATCTGATCCACTTCCGGAAAATTCTCTATTTTTTGATCACTGGTGTCGGTATACTTGACCTCAACTAAATCAGCATATTTATCAGCCAGATATTTTTTCGCATCTTCATATTGCTGTTTTGTATCGACTGGTCCACAGCCGCCTGCGCAACCTGCTCAGCCGCCTTTTATTTCATTAACACCTGCAAAAATTTCCACTAATATTTTTTCCACTTGTACGCCTCCTACTTTTTTATCTTACGTTTTGGTTGATGGGCAAAAGTATTTTTACC
>DBRM01000077.1:11105-11434 GCA_002305965.1 Syntrophomonas sp. UBA1368 | reverse complement strand
TTGATGGGCAAAAGTATTTTTACCCTGAGATGTTCTCTGCATGCTAAAAGCTTTCTCACTTTATATAGTCAGTATCCATTATTACTAATATATATGATTATCCGAGCCTTGTGTAGATACATCGTAAAAAATAATCCGATTATTCTGCCCCGGATCAAAATTTTTACTTTATTATTAAGCATAACTATGCTAAAATACAAAATTGTTGGCATACTAAACTCGCTTGTGGCATTAGTCGCCTGCACAGCCTTGTTTCAGGCATTACAAAAAAAATAATTCTTCCTTGTAATGCTTTTTGAAAACAGGTATAATACTCTTTGCGGGCGGGT
>DBRM01000077.1:10732-11062 GCA_002305965.1 Syntrophomonas sp. UBA1368 | reverse complement strand
ACGGACTTCTAATCCGTAGGTCGGGGGTTCGAATCCCTCTGGGGACGCCATATAGAAACAAAAACGGCTTGTGGTGGGTGTAGCTCAGTTGGCTAGAGCACCAGATTGTGGCTCTGGGGGCCGTGGGTTCAAGTCCCATCATCCACCCCATATAACCCTTGACAGTAAGTGTTATATCTATGTATACTCTTTAAATGTTGGGGTGTAGCCAAGCGGTAAGGCAACGGACTTTGACTCCGTCATTCGTTGGTTCGAATCCAGCCACCCCAGCCACTTTTAACTACTTGGGTCATTAGCTCAGTTGGCAGAGCACCTGACTTTTAATCAGGG
>DBRM01000077.1:0-10713 GCA_002305965.1 Syntrophomonas sp. UBA1368 | reverse complement strand
GCTATAGATGATCTGGATGGGTCTAAAACGGGTGCTATTTTTTTACCTATTAAGATACTGCCGCTGCCAAATTCTTTGTTACATCGCCAGGAAGTATTCATGGAGCCTGGTATCATTTGTCAGCTCGGGATGAAACGCGGTGACCAGCATATTATCCTGGCGGGCGGCTACGATGTGATCATCAACCTCAGCAAGGACCTCAACCTTATTGGCTGTCACTTCAATATAAGGAGCTCTGATGAAGGTCATGGGCACTTCCCCGGCGCCTTTAAAGTCGGCAACTGTATGAAAGCTCCCCAGCTGGCGCCCGTAGGCATTTCTTTTTGCCACTATGTCCATGGTCCCCAGGTAAACATGACTGTCATTTACAATTCTTTTGGCCAGCAGGATCAAACCGGCACAAGTTCCAAAAACCGGCAAGCCGTCATTGATCATCTGTTTAAGTAAATCAAGCATATCAAGCTCAACCAGCAGCTTGCCCATAACCGTACTTTCGCCGCCGGGCAGGATGATGCCGTCAATGTGATCGGTTATAAGATCTTCTTTCTTTCTTATTTCCAGGCAGTTGACTGAAAGCTGACTCAGAATCTTGGTATGTTCGGCAAATGCTCCCTGCACAGCTAAAACACCGATTGTCCAGCCCATTATTTACCTCTTTCAGCCATTAGGAGTTCGATTTCCTGCTCATTGATCCCGACCATGGCTTCGCCTATATTCTCGGATATCTCGGCAAGAATGTGGGCATCGTTATAATTGGTTACTGCTTTCACGATGGCCTGGGCTCTTTTGGCAGGATTTCCTGATTTGAAAATGCCGGAGCCTACAAATACGCCCTCCGCTCCTAACTGCATCATTAATGCTGCATCAGCCGGAGTCGCAATTCCTCCGGCTGCAAAATTGACCACCGGCAGCCGGCCGTTTTCATGAACATATGAAACCAGTTCATAGCTGACCTGTAATACCTTGGCCGCCTCGAAAAGCTCATCTTCCCCCATATTCTGCAGCTGCCTTATCTGTTTGTTTATAAGTCTCATATGGCGTACGGCCTGGATTATATCACCGGTTCCCGGTTCACCTTTGGTTCTTATCATGGCAGCGCCTTCACTGATTCTTCTTAACGCTTCACCCAGATCTTTGGCCCCGCATACAAATGGAACTGCAAACCTTCTTTTATTTATATGATAAATATCGTCGGCCGGGGACAACACTTCGCTTTCATCTATATAGTCGATTTCGATCGCCTCTAATATCTGGGCTTCCACGAAATGACCGATCCGCACCTTGGCCATGACCGGAATAGATACTGCCTCCTGGATGCTTTTAATCATCTTTGGGTCGCTCATCCGTGAGACTCCCCCCGCTGCTCTGATGTCCGCCGGGATCCTTTCCAGGGCCATGACCGCACATGCGCCTGCTTCTTCAGCAATACGCGCCTGCTCTGGGGTGCTGACATCCATGATAACCCCGCCTTTAAGCATCTGCGCCAGGTTTTTATTCAATTCATAACGTTCATTCACCGCAAACATCTCCTAATTGGAATAGTATAAATTGTTTGCTTTATTATATGGCGCATCTGACCTTATAATAAGTATCAGAAAGCATCAAGTTGATGGTATCAGTTAAATTTGCCCTCTTCCTCTTTGGAATCAGATTCCTTCCTGATACTCCTCCGTTTCATCATTTCGGCAGTCTCCCTGGCAACTTCCTGCTTAAATAAGCTTTCATCGAGGCTGAGAGCAGCAAATAAATTATCTTTCACCAATGCTGCCAGCAATTGCTTCCGCTGGGAAAAAGCCGGATCATAATTGAGGATAAAAACCCACAAGCGGGCTGCATCCGTTTCGATCCTGCCGGGGCGGCACTCCTCAAAATCCAAACCATATACGTCGGCTGCGGCTTCGTTATAGATGAAATTACGCAGATGGATATCACCCAGGATATATTGACACCCCATTTTTTGGCTGGTCAGCCGGTAGAATTGAACCAGCCAGGCACAGATTTGCGTGAAGATGGCCCGGGTTTTTTCCCACTCGGTTTCTTCAATCAAATCTACCACCGGCTCTCCTGCAATATAAGAATAAACGATCGTATACTCTTTTTCGTCCCAGGCCAGGCGCGGGGGAATGAACAGCTCCGTATCCTTCAATATTTCTCCCATTTCTTTTTCTGTGCGGAAACGATCAGGGTCGGAAAATTTTTTCACCACAATATCCTGATTATGCCCGCATTTGCGGATAACAAGGTTTTTTTTACTGGGAAGCTGTTCACCAATCAACTTATTCATTGACATCATCCTGCCCTTTAATTTTGCCGGGCCAGTTCCCAAAGATACAACGACGCAACCGACCCATAAGGGGAGTAACGCTGCCGGTACCTGTCAAAATCTGCTTTGGCAAGGGTTTCTAGGCCATATAAGTTCATCATGCCCCGGCGGATCCCCTGGTCTCCCCAACTGACAACATCCGGCCGCTGCAGCGAAAATATCAGCAGCATTTCAGCAGTCCAGACCCCTACTCCCTTTAACTGCGATAATTGTACAATGATTTCCTGATCCGGCAGATGGCTTAAAGCTGATAGATCCAATTCATTTTGTAAAACCGCTTCGGCGATGCCTTTCATATAACCGACTTTGCGGATAGAAAGGCCGCATTCCTGTATTACATCAGGAGAAGCTTCATAGATGGTCCTGGCATTTATATCCCCAAGCTTATTTTGCAGACGGTTCCAGACTGTCAGCGCGGCTTTGGAGGAGATCTGCTGGCTGACGATACTATTAATCAGCGCAGTAAACAGATCCGGGATCACTTCCCTTTCAAGCCTCCCGATTCTCTTTATGGCTTCGCCCAGTTTTTTATCCCGCCTGATAAGGTGCTCTACCTCTTGCTGTCCATAATCAAACACCGGCATGTTCCTGCCCCCCAGCAATAGATTTTTACCCGTAATTAAAAATCCCATCACCTGAAACAGTGATGGGATGTTAATTTTCTCTAATGATGCAGGTTCTCATTAAAGAGAACCCGTCACTAGTTTGTAACCGGGCAACTCTGGTACGCCCGACTACATATCTTAGTGAACCTTCTTTTGCCGGTCAAGCAACCTGGTGTACGCTCCCCCGACAGGTTTATTAAGATCTGCTTTTGTCTTTTACGACTGAAAGTATTATAACATATTGGAAAATAATTTGCATACTTTTTTTAATTTTTTTAATCGCATCATGATAACTGCTCACCATAAATTGATGAGCAGTTCTTTTGTGATCAAATCATACGTCCGTAATTTTTATCCTCTGGCCTGTAATACTTTGCGATCAGGTTTACCCACCGCAGTCCGCGGGATGGCATCTACGAACTCCACTAAAGTGGGCACTTTGTAGGGGGCCAGGCTCTTGCGGCAATGTTCGATCACTTCCTCTTTGGTCAAACTCTCGCCTGGTTTTACCACCACAAATGCTTTTGCCGTCTCACCCCGTTTGGGATCAGGGACACCTACAGTACAAGCCTCAAGAACTTTTGGATGGGCATACAGCACTTCATCGATATCCCGCGGATAAACGTTAAAGCCGCTGCATAAGATCATGTCTTTTTTACGGTCCACAATAAATACGAATCCGTCTTCATCGATCCTGACAATATCCCCGGTATATAACCATCCGTCCCGCAAAACATTAGCTGTTTCTTCCGGATTGTTCCAATACTCTTTCATGATTTGCGGCCCGCGCCCTATGAGTTCACCCAGTTCTCCTCTGGGCATCACCTTGGTGCCGGTCTCCACATCCACCACCACCAGGTCGGTGTCCGGCCATACGATGCCGCAGCTGCCAACTTTTCTGATGGTAAATACCGGATTTACGGTCAGGATATTAACGGTTTCCGACATACCGTACCCTTCCAGAATTCGTCCGCCGGTAAGTCTTTCGAATTCATTCATGGTCTCCACCGCCAGCGGAGCTGATCCGCAGAAGATCCCTTTCAGGGAGGTGATATCTGCTTCTGCAATCTTGGGATGATTATTGAGACCAATGATCATGGCCGGAACCGCGGCCCACAAATTGGGTTTATGCCGGGTGATCGCTTCCAACAGATTGTCCGGAGTCGGCACTGCCACTAAAACGATGGTTCCACCGGTAAACAGGCATATATTGACATTGGCGTTAAACCCGTAAATATGGTTTAACGGAATGGCGCACAGGGTACGCATCTCTTCTTTGGGGATCAGTTTAAATCCTCCGGAGGTCCAGGTAGAAGTACGGTTGGCCTGGGAAAAAATAATCGCATTGGTCAAAACGCAGCCTTTGGGGATACCGGTAGTTCCGCCCGTATATTGCAGGCGGGCTATGTCATCTGCGAATACTTCTATTTCCGGTTCCTTGTCACTGGCTGCCATGACCAGCTGATTAAAATCGTAGATGCCTTCCCCCTGTTCTACTTCGACTGCGCCGCTGGGCACCTGGAAACTGATCACTCTTTTGACCGGGGAATCAGGATCTTTCATGATCTCGATAGCCTTCGCGGCAAACATAGCCATAACGATTACAGTTTCCGTCCCGCTGTCCTTAAACTGCAGATCCAGTTCAGGGACCGTATATAAAGGATTGGTGGGTACTTCGATGGCACCGATTTTAAAAAGTGCCTGCAAGGCAAGAACATATTGCGGTACATTGGGAGCCATAATAGCCACCCGGTCGCCCTTCTTCACCCCCAGATCAAGGAGGGCATTGGCTATGCGGCGGGCCATATTGTTGGCGTCCCCATAGCTCATGGCAAAATCCCCCATTAAGATATATGGTTTCTGCGGATGTTCCTCCGCCCATTTGTTGAACCACCATTTCAATGGATAATCAGGATAGTCGAAATTCTTTGGTACGCCTTCATCATAATGCCTTTCCCATAGCGGACGCCATTTTTGCAGATCTTCTTCAAAGTCTTTTAACCATGGTTTTTCCACTAAAATCCCTCCTCATTTCCATTATTCCGAAAAGTCAGGTCAGAATATTTCATTTATTCGCTAAACTATGTCCAAAGTCCTTTACAGATTATTTGGGAAAAAGTCAAATACATTGCAGGATTATGTAGAATCTTTTAGAATTTTATAATCATTCCAAAATCTTTATGTTTGGGGAGTCAGTTGGTCAATCATGATGAACGATGGCCAATAGTAGTCGAGGGTTAAAAGATAATTTTCCTGGAGGGGGAGAGATAGGTTTGGATTTAAAGGAGATGTATAAGAAAAGGTTAATGTCTGCTGAACAGGCAGTAAAAATGGTGAAGAATAATACCGAAGTATGGATCGGAATTGCGGTACCGGTCCCGCTGGCCCTGGTCGATGCGCTGGTGGCGCGGGAACCGGAAGTAGAAAACATTTCCATTAATCACATTGTGGATATACACCCGCAAAACACCTGGCGCAAGTTGGGGAGGGAGACCAACATCCGTGTGGACTGCGGTTATCCTTCGGTGAGCCGTGAATTGGTGGTCAGCGGCGAATTCACCATGACACCCAATCGTTTTTGCGAACTGCCAAAGATTTATACTGATGAAAACTTCCGCCCGATGCATGTAGCCATGGTTCTGGTTACACCCATGGACAAACACGGTTACTTCTGCCTGGGTGTCGGAGCGGATGCCACCCTGGCCATTGCCAAGAATGCAGCGAAGAAACGCCGCGAGGGAGACGACCGCTATATGGTTCTGGCCCAGGTCAATAACCAGGTGCCCCGGAGCCGTGGTATGAATTACCTGCATATCTCAGAGATCACTGCCCTGGTAGAACAGGATCAGGATCTGGCTGTTTTACCTGACACACCGCCTATGACACCGGAAGAAGAACTGATCGGACGCTATTGTGCAGAATTTGTAAAGGACGGCTCAACGATCCAGTTGGGAATCGGCAGTATACCTAATGCTGTAGCCCAGGCATTTCTTGATACTCATGTGCAGGATCTGGGGGTCCATTCAGAAATGGCCTGTGATACCATGATCAACTTGTGGGAAGCAGAAATAATCACCAACCGCCGCAAAACATTTATGCCCTATCGCTCCATTTTTACTTTCGCCATGGGCACCCGTAAGCTCTATGACTGGATCGATGATAATCCGGGAGTCGAGTTTTATCCGGTGGATTTTGTGAATAACCCACATAATATAGGCAAAAATGATAACCTGGTCTCCATCAATGCCTGCCTGCAGGTAGATCTGACCGGGCAAATTTGTTCCGAGTCCATGGGTTATAAACAGTATACCCATCCGGGTGGGCAGTTGGACTTTGTGGACGGAGCCTTCCAGTCCAAGGGAGGCGTTTCTATCATTGCCACTACTTCCACTGCTACTCCCAGGAGCAGCGGCGGGCAGATGATATCCAAAATCGCACCCCAGATCACGCCCGGGGGCATTATCACCACACCCCGCTCCTGTGCTGATTATGTCATAACCGAGTATGGTACCGCTAAAATTAAAGGCCAGTCAGTCCGGCAAAGGGTGAGAAACATTATCAGCGTTGCCCATCCGGATTTCCGGGATGAACTGGAATTTGAAGCCCGGCGCCGCAATCTGATCTAAATAACTTTATAAACATTTAAAAAAGGGTGCCCGCTTTATTAGGGCACCCTTTTATGCCGGACACACTACAAGTTTTTGGTATTGATGACCCTTATGGAGTTTAATATGGCGATCACAGCTACTCCCACATCAGCAAATACTGCTTCCCACATGGTGGCTATTCCTATCGCACCCAACGCCATAAATATTGCTTTGACACCCAAGGCGAATATAATATTCTGGACAACGATGGTCCTGGTCCGGCGGGCAACCTTTATAGCAGTTGCCACACTGGATGGTTCATCATTCATGATCACCACATCTGCAGCTTCAATGGCCGCATCTGATCCAATTCCGCCCATGGCCATTCCGATGTCAGCTCTTGCCAATACCGGGGCATCATTGAGCCCGTCACCGACAAAAACGACCTTGCCCTTACGGGATTTTTGGTTTTCCAGCACTTCCAGTTTGTCAACTTTGTCAGCCGGCAATAATTCCGAATAAACTTCATCCAGTCCCAGCTGCTGCCCGATTCTGTCTCCAATGACTTTATTATCCCCGGTGAGCATGACTGTTTTCTTTACGCCCAGTGCCTTTAATTCTTTGATGGCATCAGCGGCATCTTCTTTTATTTCATCTGCGATCACGATATACCCGGCATACACTTGACCAATCGCCACATGGATCACTGTTCCCAGTGTATCTGCTTCACTGAACTTTATGTTTTCCGCGTGCATCAATCTGCTGTTACCGGCCAGTACCAGGGTGCCGTCGATGGTCACCTTGATACCCTGTCCTGGGATCTCCTCATAATGCCCGATCCGGTTCTTATCAATTTCAGCATCGTAAGCTTCAGCGATTGAAAGCGCAATGGGATGGTTGGAATAGCTTTCTGCGTAAGCCGCATATTCGATAAGCTCTGCCTGGGTAAAATTATTTTGCGGCTGTATTTCAGTAACTTTAAACACACCTTTGGTTAAAGTACCGGTCTTATCGAAAACAACGGCTTCAACATTGTTTAACGCTTCCAGATAGTTGCTGCCTTTTACCATTATCCCCCTCTTGGAGGCGCCGCCGATACCGCCGAAAAATCCAAGGGGAATGGAAATTACCAAGGCACAGGGGCAGGAAATAACCAAGAAGATCAGCGCCCTGTATATCCAATCTGAAAAAACAGCCCCCTCAATAACCAGCGGCGGGATTACCGCCAGGGCTAATGCTCCAAATACTACCGCCGGCGTATAATATGCGGCAAACTTGGTTATAAAATCTTCAGTAGGCGCTTTTCTGCTGCTGGCATTTTCGACCAGATCCAGGATCTTGGCTACCGTCGATTCACTGTATTCTTTGGTCACTTCAATGGTTAAAACGCCATTATTATTTATAAATCCACTGAGTGCTTCGCTTCCGGGTTCCAGTTCCCGCGGTACAGATTCGCCTGTCAGAGCTGATGTATCGACCATGGATCTTCCTTCAATGACTTTACCGTCCAGGGGGATTCTTTCTCCCGGTTTTACCACGATCAAATCACCGCAAGCCACATCTTCCGGCGATACCTTTTTGAACTCTTCGCCGATTTTCAGATTGGCATAATCGGGTCTGATATCCATCAATGCACTGATGGATTTCCGGGAGTGGTCCACCGCCTTGTCCTGAAACATTTCACCGATCAAATAGAACAGCATGACCGCTGCCCCCTCGGAATAAGCTCCTATGGCAAACGCTCCGATAGTAGCAACGGTCATCAGAAAATTCTCGCTGAATACCTGCCTCTGCGTGATGCCTTGGACTGCCCGCCAAATGACACTGCCGCCCGCAATAAAATAGCTCAGCAGAAATACCGTAAGTTCCCATCCCGCCGGGAAGGTAAAAATCACTCCTGCTGCAAATAAAGCTCCGCCAATAATAAGCTTTGCTCCCTGTTTCTTTAAGCTGAATTCATCTTCTCCATATGAATGTGCAAAAAGCTCTTCTTTCCCGTACCGGGCAGCATCAGCAGAAACAACTTCGACCCCTGGTTCAATCCTTTTAACGATACTGACTATCTTTTCATAAACCTTCGGAATGCTGACCTGCCCATCGGTTTCCAAAGCAAGTTTTTTGGTAGCAAAATCTACCGAAGCATAGCTGACACCCGCCAGCCTTTTTATTTCGGATTCCATCTGCGAGGCACAAGAGGCACACCCTATTCCCTCCAGTATATATACGGTTTTATAAGCAGATTCTGTGCTGTTCCCGGTTTGGTTTAACTCTGCTGCTCCTTCAAGGACTATCATTTCCGGTGCACTGTCATTGATTGGTTCATCTTTTACTATAGCGACTGCTCCACCCGGTCTTTTCATCATCAATCCCCCAAAACTCATTCTTCCTCTGAAATATGAACTAGCCCCAATTCAAATATTTGTTTTATGTGTTCGTCATCCAGTGAGTAAAATATGACCTTGCCCTCTCTCCTGTTTTTGACCAGTTTTGCCTGCTTTAAAACCCGCAATTGATGCGAAATGGCTGATTGAGTCATGTTGAGCAGATAGGCAATATCACAGACGCACATCTCTGCTGTATCCAATGCCCAAAGGATCTTGATCCTGGTCGAATCGCCAAAAACCTTAAACAGTTCAGCCAAATCGTATAACAACTCTTCCTCCGGCATTTTCTCTTTCACCTGCTCTACGATGTCATCATGGATCACATCGCAGTCACATTTCTCAATCATTTGATCTTTTTTAGCCATTCAGTATCACCTCTTACAATCAATCATTTGATTAATTGAATAATTGTTCATATATATTTTATGGCCCCGATGCTCCAGCTGTCAACAATTATATGAGCAGTTGTTCAAGTTTCCGTTTTTATTGATAATGCAACTATCGCCATAGATAAAAATACCTTCCAGACATATTGGTTTGCAAAGAAATCCCGTCATGATATCATGGCAAATAAGCGGAGTAATAGTCAGACATCCATTGATGGGAGGTTTCAATATGAGAATTGTTATAATCGGTGGTGTTGCAGGAGGAATGTCTGCTGCCACCCGGCTTAGGCGTTTAAACGAAGATGCAGAAATTATCATTTTGGAAAAAGGCCCCTATGTGTCTTTTGCCAACTGCGGACTCCCCTATTATACAGGCGGTGAGATCAAAAACCGTGAAGCGCTGCTGGTACAGACACCGCAATCACTGCATGCCCGTTTTAAACTGGACGTGCGGCCATACAGTGAAGCGATCGCCATCAATGCGGAAGCAAAAACAGTCACAGTCAGAAGCGGAGCCGATACATACGATTTAACGTATGACAAGCTGGTTTTGTCCCCCGGTGCCAAAGCAATTATTCCTCCCGCTGAGGGTCTGGAAGAAGCAGAGAACCTGTTTACCTTGCGAAATATTCCGGATGTGGACAAAATCACCGCTTATATTGATCAGCATAAGCCCAAGCGGGCTGTTGTCATTGGTGCCGGCTTCATTGGACTGGAGATGGCGGAAAACCTGACGAAAAGAGGGATCCGTGTCATCCTGATTGAAAAAGCTCCCCAGGTCCTGCCTCCACTGGATGAGGAGATGGCAGCTTTCGTCGAGTTGGAGCTGATCCGGCAGGGCGTTCGTGTCATAACTGGAACTGCAGCAGTGGCTTTCCGTGATAAAGGCAAGACCGTGGTTTTGGATAACGGTGAATCGTTTGCCAGCGAGCTAACCTTGATGTCAGTCGGGGTAGCGCCGGACACGGGCCTGGCACAGGCAGCCGGAATAGCGGTTGGCCAGCGTGGCGGAATTATTGTCAACCAGCACTACGAAACCAACCTGAAAGACATCTATGCCGTAGGCGATGCTATTATTGTCAAACAAACTGTCACCGGTGAAGATGCCTTGATCGCCCTGGCTTCTCCTGCCAACCGTCATGGACGTCAGGCAGCTGATGTCATTAGTGGAATGGACCGGATCAATACCGGCAGTCTGGGTACGGCCATCGTCAGAGTATTTAAATTGACTGCCGCATCAACCGGATTAAATGAACGTCAATTACGACAGGCGGATAAAACCTATTCCTGTGTTCATGTTGCCGGCAACAGCCATGCAACTTATTATCCCGGCGCACAATGGATGCTGATCAAACTGCTTTTCCATCCGGAAACTGGTGAGATCTATGGCGCACAGGCAGTAGGCGGTGAAGGTGTCGATAAACGGAT
>DBRM01000024.1 GCA_002305965.1 Syntrophomonas sp. UBA1368 | reverse complement strand
AGCGGGTCGACAGAGTCGTCGACCACTACCTCCTCACTCCGTACCAGCTGTCCCCTTGATTCACCCCTGACAACATTTAGTCAACCACCAGGGTGCCGCCTGAGATGCCGCCGGTTTGTTCGATTTGATATCCGGCTGCTTCCATCAGTTTGCGCGCGTCATCTTTGGTCAAGTCGCTTTTGTCTACAAAGGATAGTTTCTCAAAAGCCGGCCCCACGGTAGCTTTGCCGATAACGAAGTCAAACTTGTCTTTGCCGGCTTTAATATAGATGCAGGTGTTGGCCGGGTCTGCTTCTTCCCGCAAATTAAAACTGGAGCCGTTGGTTACCAGACAAATCATATCTTGGTTTTTGAGCCGTTTAAACTCGCTGTAGCTTCGCTGGACCTTTTCTCCGTTGCGCTCCGTATAAGACTCGGTTTGATATATTTCAGCGGCCAGGTCACAACTGCCGTTTTCTATCAGACGGTCCCCGGCCTTCATCGATGGGGAAAAACCATCCTCGTCCCTTGTATAGTCATAACCAAAGGTGATTTTAGAGCCGTTTTTTTCCACAAACCCGGGAAAGCCAGCCATCATTAATTCGCCTTCGAAACGGCCGTCCTTGTTTTCCATATTCAGCAGATCATATTGCACCCCGGTGATAAATTCAGTACCGGGCGTAACCAGCTCCATGATTGGAACTTCGTAACTATTGATTGCCGCTTCATTTTGTTCGTATGCAGCATTCCAGGCATCAGCAAAATCACTGATTTGCTTGAAATCTGATGAAGACTGCTGCTCAGCCTTGTCCCCGGCAGCGGCAGGAGCAGCAGGTTCACCCCCGGCCGGTTCGGAATCGGAACTGCCTCCGCAGCCACTGACCATCAGTGTCATGCATAAAAAAAGACTCATTACCAGTAACTTTAATTTCATAATCTACAACCCCCCAATTAATGAATGTAATGATTGGGGACGAGGGCTGCCGCGACAACCCTGCGTCCCCTTTTATCCCCAGTCCCCTTTAGTAATAATCAACTATTCACTGACTTCCAGGCTGACGTTCAAGGTTTTACTTTCCGGGGCATACTGTAAATAGACCATGGTGTTTTCATTTAAATAGGCCGAGTATATTTGACTCTCAGGGCTGTTGAGTTCAGTGGCATCATTGGTATAACCGGCAGCTTTGATATCTGCAAGATACTGCTTGAAATCCTCTGACTCGACCTCTTCCATCATTACCATACAACCATTGTCAACGTTTATCGAGGATAAGATCTTGCCGGATTTAAATTCCGGTATTCGATTGTCGGTAAGGACAGCCGGCCATTCACTATCGCCAATGACCACCTTTTCGCCATCTTTGCCCTCCACGGTGATCTTGTCTCCGTCGATATCTATATTGGCGTCACCGCCGGTGGCTTTGTTCATTACGCCCTCGGTGACCTTTTCGGCGATTTTGTCATTCACGCTTTCTTTCACACCACAGGATGTCAAAGTCAGCAGCAGTGCTGCTGCCAGCAGCACGATTCCAATTTTCTTAAACACAATTCAACCCCCTTTTTGTTTTTAACAATGAAAGGATCGATTATTTTATCAGCCGGAAATGTCCAATCAAAGGAAGTTCCTTTACTTTGCCTCCAAATCCGTTGATCAGGCCAATCACTGCCAGAACAAAAACGCCGATCCCAAAAAAGGGTAGGATGATCCAACCGATGATGGGAATGATGCTCAAAATGAAACTACCTGCAAAACCCAGGATCAGCAATAACAAACCCTGATTTGCATGAAATTTTCCAAATTGAGAATCGGGACAAGCCAGCAAGGGAAGGAAAAAAATGATATAGGCCAGGCCAGCCATGGTTTTGTTTTGATCAATGTCAGCTTGATCAATTACCGGAAGAGCATTTGGTTCAGTCATTCATAAATCCTCCTTAAAAAATTATTTTTCAACTTTATTGTATTAATTACCAGATAAAAAGTAATCACCCCAGGGGTGATTCTGCAATTAATCACCCTCAGAATGATGTAAAATGATGAAATAAGTCCTATATTTTAGTGAAAAATGTTATAATTAATACAATTTTGGGGACAAGTATCTGAATGGCATAAATAATATTTTTAACAGTTGAATAAGGGGCGGGAGTAAATTGAAGAAGAAAATTCTTTTTGTGATCCTGGGTCTGATGCTTATCACGATCCTGGCAGGCTGCAGCAATGCAAAAAATGTAAACACAAACCAACCCGTAACGTTAACACTCTGGCATAACTATGGCGGGCAGTTAAAAGATACCATGGATGAAATGGTGGATCAATTCAATGAGACCACCGGGGCAGAGCAGGGCATCATTATCAATGTGACTTCCATTTCCGGCTCGGCAGCCCTGCACGAAAAATTGATCATGGCCGCCAACGGTGATCCCGGGGCACCAACTCTGCCGGATATCACCACTGCCTATCCAAAAACAGCACTGATCCTGGCGGAAAAGGACCTGCTGGCGGATCTTGACCAGCAATTTACCCCCGAGGAACTGGAGGCTTATATCCCCGCCTTCATAGAAGAAGGGCGGCTAAACGGGCAGGGGCTTTATGTATTTCCCACCGCCAAATCAACGGAAGTGTTATTTGTCAACCAGACCATCTTTGACCGCTTTGCTAAGGATACCGGGGCAAAACTGGAGGATCTGAAGACCTTCGAAGGTCTGCTTGAAACCGCCGCCCTTTATTATGAATGGACTGACCGGCAGACTCCGGATATATTACATGACGGCAAAACCTTTTTCATGGCCGATTCACTCTTTAATGCGGCCCTGATCGGCTGTAAGCAGCTGGGACAGGAACTGGTTGCAGATGACACCCTTAAAACGGATACACCTGCCTACCAAAAGATATGGGATACATATTATAAAAGTGCCGTCCTGGGGCACACCGCTATTTATGACGGATATGCCACCGACCTGGCCAAAACCGGGGACATCGTCTGTTCCACCGGTTCTACTGCCGGGGTCTCTTTCTTTTCACCCACTGTCACCTATGCAGACAATACTGCTGAACCGGCAGAGCTTGCCATACTGCCTTATCCGGTGTTTGAAAACGGCCGGCCTACAGCTCTGCAGAGAGGAGCGGGGATGTGTGTGACCAAATCCACTGCGGAAAAAGAACATGCCGCCGCCGTTTTCTTAAAATGGTTCACCAGTCCGGAAAACAATCTGCATTTTGTGGTTTCCACCGGGTACATGCCGGTAACCCAGGCCGCTTTCGGTGAGCTGATGACAAAAGAGCTGGAAAATATCGATGATCGCAACATAAGGAAGCTCTCACAGGCGATCAGAACCATGCAGGAAGAATACCAATTCTATACCGCTCCGCTGTTTACCGGGATCGACGAATTACAGGAGCAATATGAAGCACAGCTGAAGGAAACCGCAGTCCAATCCAGATCTTCCTATTGCAAGTATCTGCCGGGCAGCGACATACAGACAGCTTATGATGCCGCATCATTGGGGAAACTTGAAGAATTCAGTGATTCGTTTTAGAGGCAATGGAATTGAAAAACAAACTGCTGACAAGGATTAAACAAGTAAACCAGAAAATAAAGGAATCCGGCGATAAAACCGTTCCGCTGGACATCAGGCTGTTTCTGCAGCTTTCCGTATTGGTTCTCACCATCATTGCCGGCGTGGTGGCCATTCTTTTTATCACCGGAACCTTCACCGCCGGCCTCGATGAAAGCCAGCACCTGGTGGAGAACGAACTGGACCATGCCGCCTCGGCCATTACGCAGCAATATGGGGAACTGTCGGTCCAGGCCATCGATTTCTCCCTGGAATTATCACGCAGCATTGAAGCCAAAACCAACCAAAAGGGGATCCCCTTATCTGATCTGGAGCAGCATCCTGAGATTCTGGAAGAAATTATTTCCGGAGAATTTGACCGGGCCATGTTTACGCTGCAAAGAGCCAAGAGCAGCGGGGTCTTTTTCATATTAAATGCCACCATCAATCCAGCCCTTGCCAATGCTGAAAACTCCAGAGCCGGGTTATATATTAAAAACATGGAGCCTAATATTATAAACTCCTCTTCGCCCAATATCATTGTTTTTCGCGGTATTCCCAAAATCGGCCGCGATCATGCCCTGTCTTTGCATACCCAGTGGAAGATGGAGTTTGACATCAGCGATGCCTCCTATTACCACCGGCCTTTTCAGGCTGGTGCGATCCATACTGATCTGCCTTTGTCGCGCCTGTACTATTGGAATCCGGTTACATTACTGCCCGACAGCAGTGAGGAAGCCATGCTGTGCTCCGTGCCCCTCATCGATTCCAGGGGAAATGTCTTCGGTGTCTGCGGGATTGAAATAAGCACCATGCTTTTCAAATTAACCAATATGCCGGATAGCGACCCATTTAAACGGCTATTCTGTGTGCTTTCCCCGGTCAATGAAAATACCCTGGATTTGCAGCATTCCATGTTTGCCGGCGGCTACTCGGCCAAAATCATCTCCAAAGGGCATGACCGGCTTAATATCTCGAAGGAACGCCGCAGTTTCTATTCCTATAGTCATCAGGACCATTCTTTTTTGGGAGTCCATAAACCGGTACAGCTATATCCGCAAGGTTCAGCTTTTGAAAANNAACTTAATGCTGATTGCCTTGCTGATGTTACTGGTGGTTCTGGGGGTACTGGTTTCCCTGATCTTAAGCAGAAAATTTCTGCAGCCCATTACCCAGGGCCTGGATATGATCAAAACCACCGACTTGAGCAACGCGCCCAGTACCAAAATAGCCGAGATCGACGATTTGATCAAATATTTGTCCGAACATAACCAGGAACTGTCGGAAAGAGCCCAACAGGAAAACCTGTCCATTAACCTGCTGGATGAATTCCTGGCCAAAATCAAAGAACTGTCCCCGGCAGAACGGGCCGTATTTGACCTGTATGTGGAAGGCCATACCGCCAAAGAAGCCGCTGAAAAATTATGCTTGAGCATCAACACCATCAAGACCCACAACAAAAAAATCTATATGAAATTAAATGTAGCCTCCCGGGATGAATTGCTGCTGTACATCAGTATGCTGAAAGAGATCGGAGCCGAGATTGAGTGAAGCAGGTTAGGGGCTAGGGGCTAAGGACTAGGGGCTAGTTGGTTAGTTGGTTAGAGGCTAGGGAAAAGGAGACAGTTGGTCAGTAGACAGGGGATCGGGGACAGGAGAGAGTTGCTCGTGCGCTGTAGGGGTGGACGACTCTGTCCACCCGATTGTTAAACCACATAGTTAAAGGGCCGACAGGGTCGTCTGGCCCTACGACGTCGAGCGAAGCTTCTTCTCAACCCTCACGCCTGATCACTACTTCACAGAAGGGATCTCCGTGATTTAAGTTTTTGGTATGCTCCACCGCAACTTCTAGTTCCTTGTTAAACAGGCCCCTGGCCAGTCCCTGATAGGTCTGGATGGTGGCGATCCCGCAATCAGCTACATTGGCTTTGGCAATGGCCTTCTGCGTTTCGCAGTCCGTGACCCGGATGATAATGCGGTCCGGTTCCAGGGTGACCTCCCGGCCTTCGATCTTTAATACTTTGGCCAGGATCTCCATGGCTTCGATATAACTCTCCGGCCAAACCGGCTCCGGTATGTGNNGTGTTCCAGGCCGTCTCCGTTCCGTGTGATCCAGCCAGTGACAGGAACCAGGCCCCATCCAGGCGCACAAACGAATATTGCAGCAAAGCAATGATCTCCTGATCGGTCAGGTTCATATCTCTCCCTCCATCTCCCTAATAGAATCCTCAGTATTTTAAGGCGCTAAGTATAGCTCCCAAATAAACCCTTCAGTCTGTTTATGTATATGCATTTTAACGTTTTTGATAGTACCTGTCAGTATGATCTGGTGATAAAGGTCAATCTGAAGCAAGAGGAAAAAATCTATAGGAAAATGGATATAAAACTTGCTGTAAAAATGTGAAGATTTTTATTCGGGTGTCATGTGTTCACATGACAGGGTGTTTTAAAAAATTGCGAACAGGTGTCATGTTATAGCATGACAGAGGTGTCATGTAATAGCATGACAGGGTGTCATGTGGTAGCATGACAGAAGTGTCATGTGATAACATGACACTAAAGAGGCTTTGGCCATTAGAGCAATCGGCAACACAGGGACCCCTAAAGAAAATTAAAGAAATATATAAAGAAATATAAAGAAAACCCAACTTTTAAAAAATGATAAATATTCTATAAGAATGTATCAGCTTATTGTGTTAAGTAATTGTGAGTAAAAAAATATTGTGATTAAAAAAATTTTTGGTAGTTTTTAAAACTTCATAACGATTTTGCCGTGAGTAACAATTACTCCGCAGAAAATTTCATGTAGAAATACAAAACTTCATGTTCATGAGCATGGAGTTTTATATTTCTCCGCTTTTTACGTCAAAGATTTTTTATACTAAATTTTGCTTGTAAAGAAAACTTCCAGGCAAGACCTGTTTAAATAAATGATTTAAAAAGACAGCATGCAAAGGATATATTATTCGTATTCCAGCAGCAGGGGATCAGAGGAGGGATCAAAATTAAGCAGCTGGTTAGCCAATGAATAAGATTCATTATTCACGATTAAAAAATTTCATTGTCTTTAAATGGACTTTTTATTTTTGTATCAA
>DBRM01000005.1:1403-3285 GCA_002305965.1 Syntrophomonas sp. UBA1368 | reverse complement strand
GGCGCCCCGGTGTGTCGATCAGGGTTGATACTTTTGCTTTTGCCTGCTCCATAAGTTGGTCGTGGTCTGCTACTAACTGGTCAAAGACCCCGCGGTCAACCATTTCGTTTACGGACATCAGTTCACCTTTAAAAATCACATCACGGTAATTTTTCTCACTGTCCAGTCCCCAGCGCATCAATCCAGCTTCAGCAGGAGTCAAAGAAAGGCCGATTTTGATTTCCGTCATGCCGATTTTGATTTTGGGATGATCGATCGCTATGCGCCAATCGGCTGCCATGGAAACAATCATACCGGCCGCAGTTGCATTACCGTTCACTGCAGCAATGACCGGTTTCGAACAGGTAAAGAGCTTGTATAAAACTTCTTCTTCGATTTTGAACCAGTTCAGGATTTCATTCCCATCTTTGAAGCTGACAAATTCATTCAAGTCAAAACCACCGGAAAAAAACCTATCTGTCCCCACCATAATGAGGCCCTTGATTTCTTCTTCGTCATTCACTTTGTCCAGTGCCATGTCCAAGCCTTTCAGCGTTTCCAGGCTGATGGAACTGATTTTGTTGCTTTTGAACTGAAAAACGACGATATTGTCTTCAACTCTCATTTCATAAGCCATAATTCTACCCCTCTCCTTTTTCATAAAGTTTTACATCCGATACTTCGTAATCGAAATGTTAGTATTTCAATTATCGCATGAATTAATTGAGTGTCAATATTTTGGTTGAGACTTATGCCTTATTGGAAACGGAAACCAAAGCTCCAAAGGAAATTAATATGCTGATTGTAAGATCTTTAAAACATCATCTGCGTTCAGTTGTTTGAATCTGCCGATCGGGTAAGCAGCAGCCTTTTCTGCCATTACCGGGAGAGATTCAACTGTCACGCCCAGTTCCTTGAGGCTTCCTTTTAAACCAATTTGATGGAAAAACTCACGGGTCAATTGGATACCACGACGAGCTGCTTCGAAATTATCACTGTCATGTACCAACCATACATTATGGGCATATTCTGCCATTTTACCTGCTGTTTTGTCGCTTAATACGTATTCCATCCATCGGGGTGTAAGAATGGCCAGCCCAAGACCGTGGGTCATATCATACCGGGCACTGAGTTCGTGTTCGATCCCGTGAGTTGCCCAGTCAGTTTCTTTGCCGGTAGAAAGTAATCCATTCAGGGCTATGGTGCCGGCCCACATCAGATTCGCCCGCGCTTCATAGTTTTCAGGTTCTTTTATGGCAATGGGAGCGAAATGAATACAGGTTTTTAATACTGCCTCACCTAGCCGGTCCAAAAGGTATGCACCATCATTGGCACTAAAATATTGCTCAAAAACATGGCTCATAATATCAGCTGCTCCGGCCGCAGTTTGCTCAGCAGGGACGGAAAAGGTATAGACCGGGTCAAGGATCGCAAAGCGGGGGATCAGATGTTTGCTGCCAATACCGATCTTCTCCTGGGTTTGGTCATTGCTTATCACGGTATTTACATTCATTTCTGAACCGGTCGCAGCCAGGGTAAGCACTGCCCCTACCGGCAAAGCCTTGGTCACCCGGGCGCTATAAGTAAAGAAGTCCCAGGGATCACCTTCATAAAAAAAACCGGCAGCAATGGCTTTTGCACAGTCAATAACACTGCCGCCGCCAACAGCCAGGATCAAGCCGATATCTTCTTCCCGGCAGCGTCTTACCCCTTCGCGGACACTATCAATGCGCGGGTTGGGCTGCACGCCTGCCAGTTCAGTGAAAGAAATATTCCCGGCTTGCATAGCTGCGGCCACTTCTTCATAGAGTCCGGTCTTTTTAATGCTTCCGCCACCGTATACCAACAATACTTTAGAAGAATATTTTTTGATTTCCGGGGCCAAATTGATCAGCTGATTTTT
>DBRM01000005.1:0-1348 GCA_002305965.1 Syntrophomonas sp. UBA1368 | reverse complement strand
TGTTCATCTGATCTCAGCGCTTTTGATAAGTGTGCAGGAAATTTTCCAATCGCATAAGGCCGGTTTCGATTGCGCTTATCGAGTTAGCATAGGAAAGCCTTATATAACCTTCACAATTCGCTCCAAAATCTATGCCGGGTGTTACTGCCACCCCGGCTTTTTCCATGATCTCAAAAGCAAAGGAGTAGGAATCATTGCTGTAGGCTTTTATATTAGCCAGGGCATAAAAGGCGCCGGTCGGATCAACCTGAGTTGCGATGCTCATTTCATGCAGACGCTGAAGGACAAAACGGCGACGCTCATCATAGATCCGGCGCATTTGCTCAACATGGACCTCACATTCCCGCAAGGCTGCTATACCGCCTTCCTGAGCAAAGGAAGAAGCACAAATGAATAAGTTCTGTTGAATTTTTTGCATAGGCCGGATAAACTGCCGGGGGGCGATGAGGTAACCAAGACGCCACCCGGTCATGGCGTAAAGTTTGGAGAATCCGTTCAGGACAAAAGCATTAGGTGTATACTGCAAAATAGTATGTTCTTGTCCTTCATACACCAAGCCGTTGTATATCTCATCAGATATTATATTGGTACCGGCTTCAGAAAGGGCGCGATAGTCTTCAGCAGTAAAAACAGTACCGCAGGGATTGGAAGGAGAGTTCACCAAAACAGCTTTGGTGAGGGGTGTTATATTTTCAGTCACTGTTGCCGGCCTGAATTTAAAGCCGTCTTTTTCATAGACCGGTATACAAAGAGGTGTGCCGCCCAAAAACCTGATAAAATTCGGGTAACAGGCATAGCAGGGGTCAGGTAGTATTACATTTTGCCCTGGATCGATCAGGATCGAGAGGATCAGCAACAAAGCCGGGGATGTGCCTGACGTAATGATGATCTGATCCGGCGAAATGCTGACCTTATACTTATTCCAGTAATAACGGGCAATTTCTTCCCGAAGTTCGATTTTACCAAGACTGTGGGTGTAATGAGTATCGTCGTCGTGCAAAGCCTTGAGTGCAGCTTCCTTGATAGGCTCGGGGGTCGGGAGATCAGGTTCCCCCAGTTCCATATGAATGATATCCACACCTTGGGCTTCCAGTTCCTGTGCTCGCTCCAGCACATCCATTGCAATAAAGGATGATATTAAATCAGTTCTTGCTGCCAGGGGGTTATTGTTCAAGACGTCCTTCTCCTTTAACCATATAATTTGTCATCATTTTCTATCAAGAGGATCATTCATCAATAGTATAATGCAAAATCTTGCCGCTTGCTAAACGATTGCGTTAATAATGTGATAACTATAAAGAGAACGCTGGAGAATACTAAACAAGAGTATTAGAAAGAATTAAGCCTG
>DBRM01000060.1 GCA_002305965.1 Syntrophomonas sp. UBA1368 | reverse complement strand
CCAACTAACCAACTGTCCCCTAACCAACTAACTGCTAACCAACTAACCAACTAACCAACTATTACCCCTCTTCAGCATAAGTTTTTACCCGGATCGTCAGCCGGTACAAAACAACAGCGATCAATATCCCCAGCAGCAGGCCGCTGCAATCCAGTCCGATGTCATAGAGTTCGAAGGCCCGACCGCTGACAAACATCTGGTGCAGTTCATCAAGGGCCGCGTAGCCGGCACCAATGAGCAGCGCTGCAGCAATCCTGTTTTTCATCTTCCATTCATAGGTAAGCAAGGCAGCCATACATAATATGCCCAGCAGAAAGTAGGTCAGAACATGGGCCGCATCACGCACTACCGACTGCAGCCCGGCAACGATCTCACTTTGTTCCGCCCAGGACATGGCGGGGAAATCCGGCATGAATAACGGCAGCAGCGCCCGGATGGTTCTGCCGCTCAGACCATTGGATTCAGGTGCCGTCTGGGACGACAAAAAACCGATGACCCCCATTCCCAGAATCACCAGTGACCACAGCAGTATTCGTTTATAAATAAGCATTTTGCTGTTTTCTGCTTGCGCCAATTCTTTTACCCCTGCATTTTCAAATCGCTAAAGCCAATTAGAAATGCCCATAGATTATACAGTCAAGCAATAAACTACCATAAGGAAAACTTCTGGTCAAGCTGAACGGCTCGATCGTCCCCTGTTTTCAGGCTCACTTCTACATGATTATTACGGCAGGTGGCATACTATGAAGGCTGATATTTTTATTAAAGGCGGGAGTTATTATGCACAAGTCAGGTTTGAATGCCTGGCAGCTGACCATGCTGACGCTGGGAACAGTGGTCGGAGGCTCCTTTTTCCTCGGCTCGGCTATCGCCATTAGGGCGGCGGGCCCTTCCATCATCATAGGTTTCATTTTTGGCGGAGCCATGGTATATATTATTTTAAATGCCCTGTCAGAAATGACCGTGGCCAATCCCTGCCCGGGTTCTTTCCGTACCCATGCCGCGGATGCCTACGGTCCTTTTCTGGGCTTTATCGTTGGCTGGGTCTACTGGGCCGGACTGATTTTAACCATGTCCAGTGAAGCTACGGCGGCTGCCCTGCTGATCAAATCCTGGTTTCCTTATTTGTCACTGCCGCTCCTGTCCATTGCTATCATAGCTGCGATCACCCTGATCAATTTACTGGGCGCTGCCCTGGTGACCAAACTGGAAAACACTCTGGCGGCAGTCAAGATCCTGGCGGTGGTTATGTTCATCGTAATCGCTGTGGTCTTGATATTTGGCCTGCTGCCGGACAGAGCTCCGGTAGGCCTGGGAGAACTGCAGGATTCGATTTTCTTTCCCAATGGCATTGGCGGCCTGGCCGGGAGCATGCTGCTGGTCCTGCTGGCTTATGCCGGGTTTGAGATCATTGGCCTGGCAGCCTCGGAAGCCCGGGATCCCCACAAAAATGTGCCCCGCGCCATCAAGACATCGGTCATCAGCCTCCTGGGCCTTTATATTGCAGTAGCCGCCCTTCTCCTGCCCCTGATCCCTACCGGCAGTCTCCCCGCCAATACCAGTCCGATGGTATCTACACTGGCATTGCATGGGCTGAACGTAGCCGCAGGAACGGTAAACTTTGTTTTAGTGACTGCCATTCTTTCCGCCATGCTGGCCTCGGTTTTCGGATTAGGCAGGATGCTGCGTTCGTTAGCCGACGGCGGAGATGCTCCCGCCATCCTCATCGACCGCGGTGATGTGCCCTTAAGAGGTATCCTTTTTTCCGGCATCGCCATGCTGCTGGGAGTCAGCATGGCATTCGTGCTGCCGGACCGGATCTATTTGTTCCTGGTCAGTTCCGGAGGCTTTTCACTGCTTTTGACCTATCTGGTCATTATGCTGACCCATTTACGGTACCGGGCGCAATTCGGCTGTCCTCCCCGGGGTAATTGCCAATTGCCCGGCTATCCTTACACCACCTGGGCAGCCATCATCAGCCTGATCATTGTTATTGTCACCATGCCTTTGATCCCCGGCCAGGGCTCCGGTTTATTCGCCGGGCTGGTACTGCTGGGCATGTTTGCCGCTGCTTATTACCTTTTTCGAGCCGGCCCCCTTGCCAGTGTACCTGCAGCCAAACCCTTCACCGGTGAAAATAGCAGCCAGGCTTGCAGTTCCCGGAAATTCAGGCTCTTGGGCTTTTCAGCACGGAAGCACAAGCAACCGCCTGATTCGCCAGAGTAAATTCACTGGTTTCTTACATTAAATAACCAGCCTTGCCTTCAGCAATTCTATTTCTTCAAAATAATTAATCTCTCATGAAACGATAACATTAGCATCTGCAATTTTTATTTACTACACCTTTAAATATACTGCTAAACTATAATCAAATAAGAATTCAATTACTAATATGATAACGCTTTACTTGCGTTACAGAGGTGAATACATATTGAATTTCACTGCCATAGATTTTGAAACAGCCAATGAGCAAAGGTCAAGTGCTTGTGCCATAGGAATTGTCTGTATTGAGGATGGCATAATAACCGGGCAGGAGTATCATTTAATCAAACCTCCCGGCTTGTATTTTAATCACTTTAATACAGCAATACACGGGATAAGCAGAGCAGATGTTGTTGACAAACCGAACTTCGCTGAGCTATGGCCGGCAATCAGTCATTACTTTGAGGATCATATAGTAATTGCTCATAATGCCAGTTTTGACTTAAGCGTATTGCGAGCTGTGCTGGATTACTATAAAATCCCCTATCCGCATTTTAGCTACGGCTGTACCTTAATGATGTCGAGAAGGCAATGGCCGGAAATGTCGCATAGATTGAATGATGTGGCGGCCATGCTGGATATAGAGTTTCATCACCATCATGCACTGGAGGATGCCAATGCCTGTGCCCGCATTGCTATGCATATACTGGATCAGAACCATTCCTGTACCATTGAAGAATTGTCCGCGACCCTGGATTTATCCATGGGCAGTTTATACCCGGGTGGGTTTAAACCCTCTAAAACTCACAGACGAAAGAAAGGCTAGAAAAACCTTTATGCTGCCAGGCAATCTCCGGATCTTCTGATATCAGGCTCCCTGCAAACACATCATAACGGATCGGATATTAAAACTTGATTACTTTTGGGGCGGCCGTAAAAGAATAAATGGCGGCTACGGCATCCTTCAGATATAATACCTGGGTGTTATCGTCTGTTGCAGAATACATACTGTGTAATTCAGGATATTTATCCAGCATGCTCTGCTTGGCCTCCAAACGGTCATCCTCAACCACAATGGCCTGGATCCGGATCCATTCCCCGCCGTTCATGGCGCTAATCTCAACTTTGGGATTTGCCATCATTTGTTTGGAAACATCCTTTTTCTTGCCGGTCTGAATATAAAGCTTGTCTTCAAAGATATTGACCGTCCCGAAAGGGCGGACTCTTGGCTGGTCACCATCCATCGTGGCCAGATAATAAGCTCCGGCCTTTTTCAGAAAATCGTAAACTTCCTGCATAAATTATTTCCTCCGTTCAAATAAAAATATTTCCCATATCATTTTAAATCATCATTGAAGTGGTGGTCATGTATTGTTAAATGAATACTTCACCGTTTCCTGCTAATTAGATTGGCTGACAGCCTTCACAGTAATAGATGCTGCCACCCATGTAACTCTCCTTCTTGATCGTGTTGCCGCACCGGGGGCAGGACTTACCCGCTGTATTTTTACTTGCTTTGGTTTCATATCCGCCGGAACGGCTATACAAATCCTTTTCCGTATCCCGTCCGCCGTGGTCGGTTATTTCCTTTAAAGTTAACTTGAGCGATTCAAAGAGCCTCTCTCTTTCGTCACCTGAAAATTCCCTGATCTTCTTCTTTGGATGTATCTGCGCACAATATAGGATCTCCTGCAGTACTCCATTGCCCAATCCCGGGATGCGCTGTTCCGTGGCCAAGAAGGCTTTGGTACTTAATTTTTGTACTTCTGCTGCAGATAACATCGTTTCGAAATAAGCCTTGTCAAACATTTCCGACAACGGAGACGGCTTTTCCCTGGCCGCCATGTAATACGGATTATCAAGTTTCCCTGCAGGAAAGCACCACAGACCGCCATACATTTGAACTGTGGCGCTGAGCGCTGAATCATCCGTGAATTCAATAAGCAATTGATGTTTTGCCGGGCGTTTCTCATCTTTGTCATGAAATCTGAGTCCAACTCCATCTCCGACCAGTATCACAGCAGATCCTGTTTTAATCTCCACAAAGCCTCCATATGCCTTCGCTTCATCAATTGTCTTGCCAGCCAGCAGTTCATGGTAATTTTGCGGATCGCCATAAAACCAGGCAAACTTATGAGGAGAATGGGCAGCAATGACGTTCGAAATGCTTTTTCCATATAAAGTTTTGTTTATCTGGCCTGCTATGGTAATCGCCTCGGGCAATTCCAACATGGTTTCACCTCAAATCCTGATATTATATTCGTACTATACTGCCAGGCCGGAACTTTTGCATATAAACAAGCTGACTTCGTTGATACCTTCTCTTTATAATAAATATTTCCCAATGATACGATCCGTGGCACGACCGCCAAAAAGAACTTTATCATCTCTGGTATTTAATCTGACAATGTTGTATTCCATATCGGCACTCCCCTGCTCAATGGAAATACTGCCGCCATCCCAGAGCTTGTTTTTCAGCATATAATAACCAAAGGCACTGTTGCCGGATCCGGTCGCCGGATCCTCCAGATATCCGAAGCGCGGGGCAAAGACTCTGGTGTGGGCAATATTGCTGGGATTCTCTACCTCTTTTGAGAATATTAAAATAATATCAATG
>DBRM01000014.1:4278-6435 GCA_002305965.1 Syntrophomonas sp. UBA1368 | reverse complement strand
CCGGCATGAGTTCTGCCAATTTTCTGCGGTTCCGGCTGTATTTGTCATCCCGCCCGATAATATATAAACTATCCTGGAGCAGCACTGATTCATCACGCAAAACCGTAACTCCCGAAGCCTGCAGAGCTGAAATCATTTCTTTATACTGTCCCCCTAAATATTCGTGATTACCTAAAACAGCCAGTACCCCGTACCTGCTTTTGATCTGACGCAGCAAGCCAGCCATATCATGTTGAACAAAGGGTCTGGCATCACCGTCGATTACATCTCCTGCCAGCAGCACAACATCAGCCTGGCGTTGATTGATTTTCCTGACCAGCCCCGTCAGGCGTTTTCTGCCGACAATATTCCCCAGGTGTACGTCAGACACCAGAACCGCCTTTAAATTTTTTAGCCGCAGATCGTGGCCAGGCACATCAAGGCGATACTTCCGCAAGACCGGCCGGCGGCTGTTATAAGTACCATACACCATAAGTCCGGTTAAAAAAAGCAATACTATGCCTGCTGTTAAAGCTGGTTTGTCTTTCAGCATCACCGGTATAAACGGAACTATCTTATCGATACAGCGCAATACATCGATCAGCAGCACAGTCAGCAGCCCATAAAAAAAGAAACCTATATAATAGGCACCGATCCAGACTAAAGCATCGCTGAGCTTCCCGGGAGCCTTCCGGTTGATGACCAGGCCCAGAAAATAAGCAGACGCCAGGAAAATGATCAGTCCCCGGTAAACCACATCCCAGGTCGAAAGATAACTGCCAAGAGCTTCTAAACTCCGAATACCCAGATAGAAGTTGAGTCCTGCATACAGGAGTAAAAAAAGCCCCATTATAAGATATCTGACACCGGACTTCAAGGAACTGTGCAATTTATTGCTCCTTTCACTTAAACAGCTCATTTTTTCTACATAGTATCTTATTTACATTTTTGCGCCAACCGATAAATCTTTTCCCTGAAAGGTATGGCAGAAAAAAATAAATCGGACTTGATTGGGAGAGTGTGGGGGGGTTGGGGGAAGTGGGGGGAATACAATCAAGTCCAATTTAATTCTTATTTAATTATTTAAATTATTGTTATCTTAAGTATTATCTGGCCATATGCGGCACCATGCCTGGGTTCAAATCAACTTCTGCAGATTCTGCAGGAACCGGCCGGCTGGGTTTAGCAACCTTACCATGGTTACGGATCAAATTTATAATACTTGCAAACAGTGTCCCATATATAGCTATCAGTATGCCAATCATTACCACCGGAGCTCCGATTACTAATAATATCCCTTTTCCAACTTTTTGTACAGTCGTTAATTCATTTTCCTTCATAATTAAACACCCACCTTTCAATTTTTTTTACTGTTTCTTAGTTTTTATAAAGCTGCATCAATTCTTCGAAAGTTTCTTTTACTTCAGGTATTCCTGCATATAATCTGCTCATGCCTTCGTACATGTTTACGGTAACTGCACTGATTACTTCTGCTGCCTCCGCCGGACTGGCTGCCTGGTTCCTATCTGTCACTGCTTCGATCTGTGTCAACGCATTTACTGTTATCCGGCTGAAAAACGGCTGTATCTCTTTGGCTGTCTGTTCTGAAACCGGAGGCTCAATGATGGGCCCGCCATGGCTGTAGAAATAGTCCAGTAATTGGTTAAGGTTATGATCTGCCAATTGCCGGATCGTTTTTTTGATAACCCGCTGTCTGCTCACTTCTTCCTGCAAGGCTCGATCATCACAATATTTCGCTGCCATTTCACTATAAATTTTGTCTACAAAGTTCACTACTTTGATACTCATTGAGTAGACTTCGTCTGCACTGCGGGGGCATGGACCCATTTCTTTTAAGACTTCATTTATCTGGTTGATCTTTGCGATTTCCATGTCCAGTATTTCATCGTAACATTTGTTTTCGATCATATAAGCATTACTCATTTCTTCATCCCTCCTGTCCAGTAAAATTGCCGTTTTATTTTTCGCTGTTTCAGCTGATATTAGATTCAATTTCACGATCACTCCTTTCGATGCGATCCGTTATTTCTAAGATTTCATTCGCCCTTGTGCTATATTTCACTTTCTTGTCCTTATTAGTTGCAATTGGCGTGCCAACTTTTCATTTTCGTAAAATATTTTTTAGAAAAAATTTAAAACGCCTTGTTACAGGCGTTT
>DBRM01000014.1:3221-4252 GCA_002305965.1 Syntrophomonas sp. UBA1368 | reverse complement strand
CACTTTTGTGACATCGCTAATTTACTATATTATAGTTTTTCATTTTCCGGTAAATGGTATTGCGGGATATGCCCAGCTCGGCCGCTGCTTTGCTTACGTTGCCGCCGTTCATATCCAGGGCTCTGATAATTTGTTCCTTTTCCTGCTCGATAACATAAAGTTTTCTTGCGTTGCGGTCCAGGGTTTTGTCTGCTGCAGCCACGGATACTGGCTCAGGTATTTTCCCCCATCTTTGCCGGGAATGGCCCACCGCCTCATTGACGATCTCCCGCGGCAGGTGTTCGATGGTAATATGTCCGTCTTCTGCCACCAAGAGGATCCTTTCCACCACATTCTGCAGTTCACGGATATTGCCCGGCCAGTCATAGTTCTCAAGGCATTTCAACACAGCAGGATCGACCAATGTTACATTACGGTTGAACCGCAGTGACATTTCCTTTAGAAAATGATTGAAAAGAAGATTTATATCTCCCGGCCTTTCTTTTAGACCAGGAATGGTGATCCGCACGACATTAAGCCGGTAATAAAGGTCAGCCCGAAATCTTCCTTCCTCTACCAAAGTCAGCAGATCCTGATTGGTTGCCGCTATGATCCTCACATCCACATTGATCAGACTGTCACCGCCTACTCTTAAAATAGCCCTTTCCTGAATAGCCCGCAGCAGCATGGCCTGCTGTTCCAGAGGCATGTCTCCGATCTCATCCAAAAAGAGGGTGCCATTATTGGCCAGTTCGAATTTACCAGGTCTCCCGCCCCGCTTGGCTCCGGTAAAGGCACCTTCAACATAGCCAAACAGTTCACTGCCTACCAGTTCCCNNGGGAATGGCCGCACAATTGATGGCTACGAAAGGTCCATTTCGGCGCAGACTACCGTTATGGATCGCCTGGGCAAAAACCTCCTTTCCGGTACCGCTGTCTGCTTGCAACAGCACTGTGGAATCATTCACCGCTGCTCTTCTGGCCAGCTCCACAGAACGTTTTAACTGCCTGTCTTCACCAATGATGGAATCAAAGGTAAAAGAAGCCTGAGC
>DBRM01000014.1:1201-3178 GCA_002305965.1 Syntrophomonas sp. UBA1368 | reverse complement strand
TTGCCCCGGAAGCCATCCAATAAAATCTCCCGGTCATTAAAAGCCTCCCCGGTTTCCAGCAGATTTAGTGTTTTTGGAGCTTTGCCGCTGAACAGATCGACCACGTGGACACCGATCAAGGCTTCATCCGAATAGCCGATGATCTTCTGGGCAGCCGGGTTAAACTGGGATACCCTTCCGTCTTTGTCCAGTGCCAGCACCCCGTCAGACATGGTATCAAAGACTCCGGTAAGTTCCTCATGCATATTACGGATGGCCTGTTTTTCGAGCAGAAGCTCTTTTTCCTGATATAAATGACAGTTTTGTATTTTATTCAAACCGTTAAAAATAGCAACAGCCATATGATGGCAGGAGTTATAGCCGCAGGCTGCACAATTTCTGAAATCTTTAGGCTGCAGCTTATGCATCTTAGTATAGATTTTTTGCAATTCTTCGTTGTTGGGCATCCGTAGTGTATTCAATCTAGTCAAGTCATCATAAGGCCCCACATGAAAATCATGTTTTTGAATGATGTCCGCCAAAAATTTATCCAGTTTGCGGTTGACCGCTTTATCGCTGATACTCTGTTCCGAGCGGGATGCTACCGCATATTCAATATTGCTGATGGATTTATTGATACACCCGACTCCCATGTTACATCCCTTTTCACAGCTTAATACATCAACTATCAGGGGTAATTCGGGCTCCCCTTTCTTGATCGCCCATGACAGGTCACTCAGGTAACCTTGGAACAATATCGAGCCTTCCATTCTGGCAATAGAACTGGCTGGCGTTTCAGGATAATGGAACAGATATGATTCCTTTAACCCGCCCGGGGTGCTGAAATTGGTGGCAATCCCGGCCGGTACCGACTGATCGAAATCACTTTCCGGCAGTGCCGAAAGATCAATATTCTGATCCTGCAGAATTTCTTGCAGGGAGGTATAGATCACATTGTACTTAATAAGATTTCGGTTGACGATCTCCCGCTTTTTTTCCACGCAGGGAGAAAAGAATACCATTTCTGCTTCGGGGTGCAAAGACTTTACATAAACCGCCATGTTATGGACCGGACTGCCGAATGGAGCCAGATGATCCAGCAACTGGGGATGGTTGATCTGTACATATTTAACCACCGCCGGACATGGAGTAGCTATCAGCGGCGTTTTGACTGTGCCTTTCTCAATCGCATCATGATAAAGTGCAACTGTCATTTCCGCCCCCAAAGAGACATCATATACATACTTGATCCCCAGCTTTTTTAAACCAGTGATCAGTTGCTTTAAGTTAAAATTACTTTGCGCTGAAGGGGCGATAAGTGCTGCCATTTCTGTATGGGGCAGCGCTTCCATAAACTCCGCTGCATCATCAATGGTATAGCGGGCGCTTTTTTCCACCACCCCGCCGTGGCTTTTTATACAAGCCTCAACACACCGGCCACAGCCGATGCATAAATTATTATTGAATTTGACTACATCACCGCTGCCATCACTGCAAATCTTTATAGGGCATACGGCTATGCACTGATGACAGTTGGTGCAGTTTTCTTCATTGATGCCGATAATTTGTGCAAAATCGTTCATTTTTCCTGCCACCTCACTATCTATAGTGATTATATTATATCATGATGTGATGACTTTGTGAATATTTTAACATGAATAAGCGTCAGCCAAATAAACTTATTGCAGGACAAATCATCCAGTCAGGTAGACCGCCCTGTTCGCCCGGCATCATCTCGTCTGACCAACTAACCAACCATCTGCCTAATAAAAACCTCTCGCATAAGTCCCGGCCAATTTGCACACTGCTAAGAAAAGATTATCTTAAATGGAAAGGAAGCGGCTATGCAATACAGTGCCTGGGAAGGATTCACTCCCGGAGAATGGACCCGGGAAGTCAATGTCAGCGATTTTATCGATAAAAACTACACACCTTACGAAGGAGAAGAAACCTTTTTGTGTTCTCCAACCGAACGCACCCTCAAACTGTGGGAAAAAG
>DBRM01000014.1:0-1135 GCA_002305965.1 Syntrophomonas sp. UBA1368 | reverse complement strand
CTGCAGACGGATGCTCCCCTTAAAAGAGCCGTCATGCCCGCAGGAGGGATCCGTATGGTCAATGCTGCTCTGGAGGCTTACGGCTATGAAACTGACCCGGACATGGAGCGAACTTTCACACTTTACCGCAAAACCCATAACCAGGGGGTATTCGATGCATATACCCCGGAAATCAGATTAGCCCGTAAAGCTGGAATTATCACCGGACTGCCGGATGCTTACGGGCGCGGACGCATCATCGGCGACTACCGACGGGTGGCTCTTTACGGTATAGACTTCTTAGTTGAGGATCGGATCCAACTGTTAAAAAATCTTAATCGGCCGGTTTTCAATGAAGAAGTGATCCAGATGCGGGAAGAATTATCGGAAGGCATCAAAGCTTTGCAGGAACTGAAAGAGATGGCAGCTGCTTATGGCTGCGACATCACACTGCCGGCCCGCAATGCCCGTGAAGCTGCCCAGTTTATCTATTTTGCCTATCTGGGTACCGTAAAGGAACAAAACGGTGCCGCCATGAGTCTGGGACGTATCTCGGCCTTCCTGGATATTTACTTTCAACGGGACCTGGAAAAAGGCGATCTTGACGAAACTGCCGCCCAGGAAATCATTGACCAACTGGTAATGAAACTGCGGATAATCAGATTCCTGCGCACCCCGGAATATAATGAACTGTTTTCCGGTGATCCGGTATGGGTAACCGAAGCTCTGGGCGGAATGGGTGTGGACGGCCGCACCCGGGTGACAAAGACCGCTTACCGCCTGCTGCACACCCTGACCAACTTAGGCCCGGCTCCTGAACCTAACCTGACAGTGCTTTGGTCACAGCATCTCCCGAAATATTTCAAGCGATATTGTGCCCGTATGTCTATCGACACCAGTTCCATCCAATACGAAAACGATGACCTCATGCGCCCGCTATGGGGGGATGACTATGCCATCGCCTGCTGCGTATCGGCTATGCGGGTGGGAAAACAAATGCAGTTCTTCGGCGCCCGGGTCAATCTGGCCAAAGCCCTGCTCTACGCCATCAACGGCGGTGTTGACGAGATCCTGGGCAAACAGATTACCCCCGGTTTTGCTCCCATCACCTCGGAATATCTGGATTTTGATGAACTGTGGGAAAAGTATGAGCAGA